>NZ_DAISHT010000104.1:0-11999 GCF_036822375.1 Pseudoxanthobacter sp.
CAGCGCGTGGCCATTGCCCGGGCACTGGCGCCGCGCCCGGCGCTGCTGATCGCCGACGAGCCGACGGGCAATCTCGATGCAGGGACGGGAGCGGCAATCGCGGACCTGATCTTCGCCGCGCAGGCGGACCGTGGTGCCACGCTGGTGCTCGTCACCCACGATGGCGGGCTTGCCGCGCGCTGCGGGCGCACGGTGCGCGTCAGCGGCGGCCGCGTGCTGCCGGCGGCAGACTGATGGCGCGTCCCATGCAACGACTTCATCGTCTCCTTTTCCGCGCCGGCCTCGCCGCGCGTCTGGCGCGGCGCGAATTGCGCAGCGGTCTGGGCGGCTTTCGCATTTTCATCGCGTGCATCGCCCTCGGGGTCGCCACCATCGCCGGCGTCGGCTCGCTGGCAGATGCGCTGACGCGCTCGGTTGCCGAACAGGGACGCTCCATCCTTGGCGGCGATATCGAGGCGGCCCTGAACCACCGCACCCTCTGCCCGGATGAAGCCGCCGCGGTGGCTGCGATGGGGCCCACCTCGCGCATCGCCACCCTGCGGGCCATGGCGCGGGCGGCCTCCGGCGATCAGATCCTCGCCGAACTGAAGGCCGTCGACGGGGCCTACCCGCTGGTCGGCAGCCTGGACATCGAAGGCGGCGGCAGCCTGCGCGAGAAACTGGGGCCACAAGGCACGGCCAACGGCCGGCCGCTTCAGGGCGCTGTCGCCGATCGCGCACTGTTCGACCGGCTGGGGCTGAAACCCGGCGACACGATCGGCATCGGCACGACGCAGGTGAAGCTGACCGGCATCATTGCCCGCGAGCCGGACAAGCTCGGCGGCGGGTTCGATTTCGGCCCCCGGCTGATGATCGCGGCCGAAACCCTGCCTGAGACTGGCCTCCTGATGCCGGGAAGCCTGGTGACGTGGTCCGAGCGGGTGCTTTTGCCGGAAGGGAGCGGCGATGCGACGCTCAGGGCCGCCCGCGAAAACCTCACGGCCCGCTTTCCCGATGCCGGCTGGCGGCTGCGCGACCGCACCGGCGCGGCGCCCGGCTTTGTCAGCAACATCGAGCGCTTCGCGCAATATCTGACGGTCGTCGGCCTTTCCGCGCTGCTGGTCGGCGGTGTCGGCGTGGGCAATGCCGTTGCCGCGTTCGTGGAGCGCCGGCGGCTCTCCATCGCCGTGCTGCGCGCGCTCGGCGCCGGCGGCGGACTGGTGTTCTGCGTGGCGCTGATGCAGGTGATGGCGATTGCCGCCCTCGGCGTCGCGCTCGGTCTTGCCGCCGGCGCGCTGGTGCCCCCGGTTGCCGGCTATCTGCTGTCCGGCCTGCTGCCGGTGGATGCGGTGGGCGGGCTCTATCCGGGTGCGCTGGCACTGAGCGTGGCCTATGGCCTGCTGACCGCCCTCGCCTTCTCGCTGTGGCCGCTCGGCCGGGTGCACGATGTCGCCCCGACGGCCCTGTTCCGCGACGATGCCGGTGCCCGCGGCCGGCCGCGGCGGCGCTATCTCGTCGCCAGTCTCGCCGTCGCGGCCGGGCTGATCGCCCTTGCCGTGGCGGTGGCGGGCGACCGCCGCATCGCGGTGGTGTTCGTGGCGGGCGCGGCCGGGGCCTTCCTCATCCTGCGCGCGGTGGCGCTGGCCCTTGCCGCGGCGGCCGGGCGCCTGCGGCCGCGCGGGTTCACCCTGCGGCTGGCGCTCGGCAACATCCGCCGGCCGGGCTCCTCCATGCCCATCGTGGTGCTCTCGCTCGGCCTCGGGCTGACGCTGATGGTGGCGCTGTCGCTGATCGACGGCAACATGCGCCGCGAACTGACCGGCCGGATGCCGGCGGTAGCACCGAGCTTCTTCTTCCTCGATGTCGCCAGCACCGAGTGGAACGCCTTTCACGCCTTCCTCGGCACCGCCGCGCCGGGGGCCAAGGTCGAGGCAACCCCGATGCTGCGCGGCCGGCTGACGGCGCTGAAGGGCATTCCGGCCGCCGCCTATCCCGCCCCGGCGGGCGTGCAGTGGGTGCTGAAGGGCGACCGCGGCATCACCTTCTCCGCCCGCCCGCCGGACAACGGCCGCATCGAGCAGGGGCAGTGGTGGCCGGCGGATTATGCCGGCCCGCCGCTGGTGTCGTTTTCCGCCGACGTCGCCCGTGATCTGGGGCTGAAGACCGGCGACACGGTGACCGTCAACGTGCTCGGCCGGCCGGTGACGGCCACCATCGCCAACCTGCGCACCACCGAGTGGAACGGGCTGGCCATCAACTTCGTCATGGTGTTCTCGCCCGACACCTTCGCCGGCGCCCCCGGCACCGTGCTGGCCACGCTGACATGGCCGGGCGGAGCGACGCCGGCGCAGGAAGCCGGGCTGATGCGCGCCATCGGCCGGGATTTCCCGACCGTCACCGCCGTGCGGGTCAAAGATGCCCTCGACACCATCAACGCCATCGCCGGACAGCTCGCCATCGCCATCCGGGCGGCCGCCGCCATCGCCCTTGCCGCCAGCGTGCTGGTGCTCGGCGGGGCGCTGGCCGCCGCCCATGCCAGCCGCATCCACGATGCGGTGGTGCTGAAAACGCTGGGCGCAACGCGCGGCCGGCTGGTGGCGGCCTATGCGCTGGAATATGCCCTGATCGGGCTGGCAACCGCCGCCTTCGCGCTGCTTGCCGGCGGGGCCGCCGCGTGGGCGGTGGTGGCCGGCGTCATGCGCATTCCGTTCGCCTTCCTGCCGGAGACCGCGTTCGGCACCGTGGCTCTGGCGCTCGCCGTCACGGTCGGGCTGGGTCTTGCCGGCACATGGCGGGTGCTCGGCCAGCGCCCGGCGGCGGTGCTGCGCGCGCTGTGAGGCGACGGAAAGGTTTTCACGCCGCAGCAAAGCGCAGATTACAAAGGCTTCATCTTCGGCAACACCTGCCGGTGCCGTCTTGCCGGCCCGCGTCAACGCGCCCATATTTGGCGGTGAGACTATCGTCTGTCATGGCCGGAGGCTAAGGTTCACCCCAAGCCCGGCCGGATCGGGCGATGATCGCGCCGGCCTTGCCGCCCCGGCAGGCGGAGGGTCGCGCTTCACCGGTTCTGGTCCTGCCCTGCGGGACTGAAAGAGGGAATTCCGATGCCGACGTTCGACCCCAATCAAACCACGCGCTTTGGCGTAAGCCCGGCGGCGCGGGCGCAGGCCGGCGTCATCGATGCGGGCCTGCGGGCATATATGCTCAAGGTCTATAACTACATGGCGATCGGCCTGGTCATCACCGGCCTCGCCGCTCTCGGTGCCTTTGCCGCCTCCGTGACCGACCCCGGCTCCGCCGGCGCCGTCGCGCAGGTCAACAGCACCATGGCGCTGACGCAGTTCGGCTATGCCCTGTTCGTCAGCCCGCTGAAGTGGGTCATCATCCTTGCCCCGCTCGCCATGGTGTTTCTGGTATTCCCGCGCCTCGGCTCGCTCAGCGTGTCGTCCGCCCAGATCGCGTTCTGGATTTTCGCGGCCCTGATGGGCCTGTCGCTGTCGTCCATCTTCCTCGTCTACACGCAGGCCTCCATCGCCCGCGTGTTCTTCATCACCGCCGCCTCGTTCGGTGCCCTCAGCCTTTATGGCTACACGACCTCGCGCTCGCTCTCGGGCATGGGCTCGTTCCTGTTCATGGGCCTGATCGGCATCATCATCGCCTCGCTGGTGAACCTGTTCCTCCAGTCCTCGGCGCTGCAGTTCGCCGTGTCGGTGATCGGCGTGCTGGTGTTCGCGGGCCTCACCGCCTACGACACCCAGCAGATCAAGGAGATGTATTTCGCCGGCGACGACGGCGCCACGGTCGGCCGCAAGGCGATCCTCGGTGCGCTGCGGCTCTATCTCGACTTCATCAACCTGTTCACGATGCTGCTGCAGCTTTTCGGCAACCGGAACTGATCCGGCCCGCCGGATGCGCAATCGGAGGGGCGCGGTCCGCGAGGGCCGCGCCCCTTTTGCTTTCAGGGGATGGCGATGCGCGACGGTGCCGTGCCGGCTTGCCAGTTTCCTTGCGCCCGCGCCCCAATAGTCGGGCAGACCGAATCAGCGGAGGAAGGCGGCAATGCCCCGGCTCTTCACGGGTCTTGAGATTCCGGCCCCGGCCGGCCTGCAACTGGGCCTTCTGCGCGGTGGCCTGCGCAGCGCGCGCTGGATCGATCCCGAGAACTACCACATCACCCTGCGCTTCATCGGCGACATCGACGAGCGCACCGCCGACGAGGTGGCCAATGCACTGGACCGCGTGCAGCGGGCGCCGGTTCCGGTTCATATCGAGGGGCTGGGCAGCTTCGGCGGGACAAAGCCGCATTCGCTGTGGGCGCGGGTCGCGCCAAACGCGGCGCTGGCCGATCTGCAGGCAGAACACGAGCGCCTGTTGCAGCGCCTCGGCCTGCCGGCGGAAGGGCGCAAATACACGCCCCACGTCACCCTTGCCCGGCTGCGCGGTACCTCGCCGCGCGAGGTGGCCGACTGGCTGGCCCTGAGGGGCGGCTTCTCTCTGCCGCCGTTCATGGCCACGCGGTTCGTGCTGTTTTCCTCGCGTGCCTCGGTGGGCGGCGGTCCCTATCTGGTCGAAGACGCTTTTCCGCTTTCGGCCTGAACGCGGCCTCGTCAGGCGGCCGGCGCGCTTTCCGCCGGCGCGGCGGCGTCGCTGCCGGCCCCGGCGCGGCCAAACCGCTTCTCGATATAGTCCTCGACCAGCTTCTGGAATTCCACCGCAAGGTTCGGCCCACGCAGGGTCCCGGCCTTGACGCCATCGACATAGACCGGCGCGGTCGGAATTTCGCCGGTACCGGGCAGGGAAATGCCGATATCGGCGTGCTTGGATTCGCCCGGCCCGTTGACGATGCAGCCCATGACGGCGACCTTCAGCTTCTCGACGCCGGGATATTGCTCCCGCCACGCCGGCATGCGCTCGCCGATATGGGCCTCGATGGACTTCGCCAGTTCCTGAAACACCGTGGAAGTGGTGCGCCCGCAGCCGGGGCACGCGGCCACCACCGGCAGGAAGGTGCGGAAGCCCATGGTCTGCAGAATCTCCTGCGCCACCTTCACTTCCAGCGAGCGGTCGCCACCGGGCTCGGGCGTCAGGGAAATACGGATGGTATCGCCGATGCCTTCCTGCAGCAGCACCGACAGCGCGGCCGCAGAGGCGACGATGCCCTTGGAACCCATGCCCGCCTCGGTCAGCCCCAGATGCAGCGCATAATCGCAGCGCCGGGCAAGGTCGCGATAGACGGCAATGAGGTCCTGCACCTGCGAGACCTTCGCCGACAGGATGATGCGGTCGCGCCCGAGGCCGATCTCCTCGGCACGGGCGGCGGAAAGCAGGGCGGAGCGGATGATGGTTTCGCGCAGGATGGCAGCGGCGGATTTCGGCTTTTGCGCGCCGGCATTCTCATCCATCAGGTGGGTCAGCAGTTCCTGATCGAGCGAGCCCCAGTTTACGCCGATGCGCACCGCCTTGCCGTGGCGGGCGGCCAGTTCGACGATAGCGCCGAACTGCTTGTCCTTCTTGTCCTTGAAACCGACATTGCCGGGATTGATGCGGTATTTTTCAAGCGCCTCGGCACAGGCCGGGTGATCGGCCAGCAGCCGGTGGCCGATATAGTGAAAATCGCCCACCAGCGGTACGCGGATGCCGCGCTTCTCCAGCTTCTCGCGGATGTGCGGCACGGCCGCGGCCGATTCCGGCCGGTCCACGGTGATGCGCACGATTTCCGAGCCGGCACGCGCCAGCGCCGCGACCTGCCTGACGGTCGCCTCCACATCGGCGGTGTCGGTGTTGGTCATGGACTGCACCACCACGGGCGCGCCGCCGCCGACCATGACGCCGCCGACATCCACGCCCACGGCCCGCCGGCGCGGCGCGGGTCCGGCCTCGGACTGCCCGCCTTCAACCGCCTCCGGTGCCGCGTTGCTGATGGCCTGATCCATGATGATGCTGTCCTTCAGAAGAACGTCCGCGGGCGGGCGCCGGAGCGGCTCTGGTGGTGCCAGAGCGCACACAACGCGTCAACCCGCGGCCCGCGCCGGGGCAGCCGCGCAGCGGGCGCACAGCCCCAGAATCTCGATCGCGGCATTGCGCGGCACGAAGCCGGTGCGCGCCTGCAGGCCGGCGACATCCAGCCCGATGCTCTCGCCGGAAACCTCTGCCACCTGCCCGCAGGTCTCGCAGATGAGAAATACAACCGGCCGGGCGGCATCGTGCCGTCCGGCGCAGGCAAGAAACGCGTTGAGCCGCTCGATGCGGTGGACGAGGCCGTTTTCGGTCAGGAAGTTCAGGGCGCGATAAACCGAGATCGGCGCCGGCGGCGGTCCGCCAGCACCCAGCCGCTCGATGATGTCATAGGCGCCGAGCGGCCGGTGGCTCTCGGCCAGAAGCACGTCCAGCACGGCCCGGCGGCCGGGCGTGAGGCGCACCCCGGCACTGCGGCAGATCGCATCCGCCCGCGCCAGCACGTCGGCTGCGCAGTGGCGGTGATCGTGGCCGGGCTCTGGAAAGGCATCCCCCGCCTCGCGGGCATGATCGCCCGGGGCGTGGGCGTGGATGCACGTGCCCCCAGGCCCGCGCAACGCGCCGGGAGTCTGTCTTTCGTCAGGGGCGGACCGGCGAGACGATCGATCTGTCATAAACAATCTATAGCACAAAGCTGCGCGGCATGCCGGAACACAACCCGTTCGCCCGCGCCTGCCACCGCCCCGGATGCAGCCGCGCTGCCCGGTGCTTCTGCAGGGATGATGCGGGGCCATGCCGCGCTTGCGGCAGCTCCGCAATTCCGTTCGACTTTTCACCGCCCCGGTGGTTTGATCTGCCCGCAAGGAGCACCTTTCCATCGGGTGCCATCACTGTAACTCAGTGCAGGGAAACACGTCCATGCTGAAGGGCAAGACCGCCGTCGTCACCGGATCGACCTCCGGTATCGGCCTCGCCTACGCGAAGATCTTCGCCGCCAACGGCGCCAACGTGGTCATCAACGGTTTCGGCCCGGCCGACGCCATCGAGGCCGAGCGCGCGGGCATCGAGAAGAGCTTCGGCGTGAAGGCTGCCTATGACGCCGCCGACATGACCAAGCCGGACGAAATCGCCGCCTTGATCACCAATGCGGAATCCACGTTCGGTTCCGTCGACATTCTGGTGAACAACGCGGGCATCCAGTTCGTTTCGCCGGTCGAGGAATTTCCGATCGAGAAGTGGAACGCGATCATCGCCATCAATCTCAGCTCGGCGTTCCACACGATCCGCGCCGCCGTGCCGGGCATGAAGAAGCGCAAGTGGGGCCGCATCATCAACACCGCCTCGGCCCACGCGCTGGTCGCCTCGCCGTTCAAGAGCGCCTACGTGGCCGCCAAGCACGGCATCGCCGGCCTGACCAAGACCGTGGCGCTTGAAACCGCCACCTTCGGCATCACCGCCAACGCTATCTGCCCGGGCTATGTCTGGACGCCGCTGGTGGAAAAGCAGATCCCCGACCAGGCCAAGGCCCGCGGCATCAGCGAGGACGAGGTGAAGAAGTTCCTGCTGCACGAACAGCCGACGCAGGAGTTCGTGACGGTGGAGCAGGTCGCCTCCCTCGCCCTCTATCTGGCGAGCGATGGCGCGGCTTCCATCACCGGCGCGATCATTCCGGTGGATGGCGGCTGGACCGCGCAGTAAGCGGCAGGCCCAGCGACGGATGCACGAAGGCCGGGCTTGCCCCGGCCTTCTTTTTTGTCCCGTTCAGCGCGCGGCGACGCGGCGGCGGAAACGCATCAGGGTGTAGAGACCGAACGGCTTCAGCGCCGTGCGCTCCACCAGCTCCATGTCCGGGTGGGCGGCGACCCATTGCGCAAGCCGGGCAAAGGGGAATTCCGGCCTGAGGCCCATGCCCCGCGTGCGCGCGGCGAACCAGCGCTCCACGGCAGCCCGCCAGCCGGTTTCCGAATAGAGGTGGTTGACGAGGATTACCTCGCCGCCGGGGCGCACCACGCGGGCACACTCGTCCAGCACCTGTTCCGGCGAGGCCACCAGCGTGATGACGAACTGCGCCACCACACAATCGAAGCTGCCGTCGGCGAAGGCGAGGTCATGGGCATCCATCTGCCGAAGCGCCTTCACATGGGGGAAGCGCCCGCCAGCAAGCTTCAGCTTTGCCTTCTCCAGCATCGGGGCAGAAAGGTCGATGCCGGTGATGGCCGTTGCCGGGCCGTAATCGGGAAAGGAAAGCCCGGTGCCGACGCCGATTTCAAGAATGCGGCCGCCGACATTGCCTGCGGCCCGCGCCGCCGCGCGCCGTCCGGCGCGGCAGACCGGACCGACGATGGCGTCATAGACCGGCGCCCAGCGCGCATAGGCCTTCTCGACGGTCGCATGATCGAGATCGGGCGTGGCAGCAGCGGCCGGCGGCACAGACACACCGGGGCGGGACATCACCTTGGACATGAACAGGCCCTGAAACGCTTCGGAAAAGGCGGTTCGGCCGTTTTGCCATGCGCGGGCGACGGTCCTGTGAAACAGCCGGCTCACGGCCGGCGAACCGCGGCGCTATCGCATCCATTCGATATAACGACGATGGCGGCCCCATGCGGCCGGGTTGCCCCCATGCGAGCTGGCAGTCCGATGGGGACCTCAGGGCTTTTTCCCAACCGGAACCGCGATCGCTCTTGCATTCGATATTTTTCGATATATCTAAATGCTATCGAAAAATAGAAGGAAGCGCATATGCGTCGTTATATCGAATCTCAGAGCCGCCATGGTGGCGGCTTCGGCGGCAAGGGCAGCGAACATCGCCACGGAGGACCGGAAGGGCATCGACACCGCGGTCACGGTTCCAGCCGGCAGGGCGGCTTTGGCGGCGAAGACGGCGGTCATCGCCACGGCGAACCGCAGGGCCACGAACATCGCGGTCACGGTTTCGGCCACGGCCGGTTCGGTGGCCGACATGCTCGCGGCGAGCGGGAGCACGGTGAGCATGGGCACGGCGAGCATGGGCGTGGCGGCCGCGGCCGTGAAAGATACGGGCATGCCGGCGAAGGCTGCAAACATCGCCATGGCCGGCCGGAAGAGCGGGAAGCACACGGGAGAGGCTTCAAAGGGCGCTTCATGAAGGGCCGCTCCATGAGACGCGGCGGTCACGACCGGGACCATAGGCCCGGCCCCGCCGATAGCCTCTATCGGGACGGTCCGCAGTTCCCGGAAACCGCGCGGGCGCTCCCGGATGAAGCCGGCACGGTACCCGCGCCGGATGCCGTCATCGCTCCGGCGGCACAGCCCGCCGCGCATATCGCTGCCGCGCGTATCACGGTCTGCACCGGCCGCGACTGCCGGGTCTGCTGGGACAGCCCCGCCTTTCTTGCCGATCTGAAGCAGGCAGCGGCGGCCAGTGGCATGGCGATCGCGGTGGCTTCCTGTGGCTGCGTGGACCTGTGCGCCGAGGCGCCGGTCGTCATCATCGGGCCGGCGGACGGTGCCACGCAGGCAACCGCCGCAGGGCAGGGCGCGGAGCAGGTCTTTGTGAATGTGGAAAAAAAGGATATTCCCTCCCTTATCGAGGCGGCAAAGGCCGGCACGCAGTGAGGGGGTAGAAGTGTCTCGTTCCGGATATGGTCCGCCCGGCGGCTCTGGCTGGCCGGGAGGTGCGGATCGCGGACCGGAGCGCCACGGCCGTGGCCGTGGCGGCGGACGCGGTGGGCGTCGCGGACGGCTGTTCGCGCATGGCGACCTGCATCTCATGGTGCTCTGGCTGATCGGCGAAAAGCCCAGCCATGGCTACGAGCTTATCAAGTCCATTGAGGCACAGGCCGGCGGTGCCTACAGCCCCAGTCCGGGCACGATTTATCCCGCGCTGGCCTTTCTCGAAGACCGGGGTTACGTGCAGGCGGAAGAGCCTGCCGGCAGCCGCCGGCTGTTCGCAATCACGCCAGCCGGCCGCGCTTATCTCGCCGCCAGCCGGGAACAGGTCGAGGCGCTGTTCGGCCGGATTCGCGAACACCGCACCGCCGAGCCCGATGTGCCAGCCCCCGTCATGCGGGCAATGGAAAACCTCACCCTCGCGCTGCGCATGCGTCTGGAGCGCGGCCTGCTGTCGCCGGCGGAGGCCCATGCCATCGCCGGGATTCTGGATCAGGCCGCGCAATCCGTGGAGCGGACCTGACCGCCCGCGTCCTCTGCCCGGTCGGAAAGCTGAAGCCTCAGAGCCCGAAGAAATCGGCCATCAGGCTCACCTGGCAATCGAGCATCGGCGCACCGCGATGAATGCGGGCGCCCGCCCGCTCTGCAGCTGCCAGAAGCGGGGTGATGGCGGGCTCCATGATGACCTCGGCAACGACCATGGCTTGCGTCAGGCGGGCGGCGTCCAGCGGCAGCGGATCGGACGGCTTCATGCCCAGCGACGTGCCATTGATGACGAGATCGTGGCCGGAAGGGTCGCTGTCGCCGGCAGCCGCTCCGACGGCTGGAAAGGCATCCGCCACGCGGGCGGCCAGCGCCCGTGCCTTGTCGGCGGAGCGATTGGCGATGGTGAGGTGCCCGACACCGGCCTGCGCCAGCGCGAAGGCGATGGCCGAGGCCGCGCCGCCGGCCCCGGCCAGATAGACCCGGCGACCGGCAAGCGCGATGCCTGCCGCCTGCAGGCCACCGACGAAGCCGACGCCGTCCAGCGCATCGCCCTCTATGCGTCCGTCGGCCGTCCGGCGGATAACGTTGACCGCCCCGACCAGTTCGGCCGCGCGGCTGAGGCTGTCGCACAGCGGCAGCATCGCGGTCTTGTGCGGAACGGTGACGATTGCGCCGTCGAAGTTCTTCAGCCTGCGCAGCGTCTCCGCAACCTGCGGCAGGTCCGCCGGTGCCACCTGCACCGGCACCATGACGGCATCGCGCCCGCGCTCCGCCGCCAGACGGTTGATGAGCGGCGGAGCTTTCACATGCGCCACCGGATCGGCCAGAATCGCCAGCAGCCGGGTGCGGCCGGTGATGTCGGTTGTCGCCGGAATGGCGGATGCGGTCGTGACCGTCATGGTGCCTCCTTGCAGATTTGGCTTCGGCAGGATCAGCCTTAAGAAGATCAGGCTTCGGGCAATGTCAGCCGGCCATCGAGACGGCGCGGCACCTTGTAGGGATTTTCATCGTGCAGGGCCGGCGGTAGCAGCACCTGCGGCACGTCCTGATAACAGACCGGCCGCAGGAAGCGGGCGATGGCCAGCGTGCCGACCGAGGTGGAGCGCCCGTCGGCGGTGGAAGGGAACGGTCCGCCATGCACCATGGCGGGAGCCACCTCCACGCCGGTGCCGAAGCCGTTGACGAGCACCCGCCCGACCTTGCGTTCCAGCAGGGGCAGGAGGCGGGCGGCAAGCGCGGCATCCGCTGCTTCGTCGAGGTGGATCGCCCCGGTCAGCTGACCTTCCAGTGCGGCGAGGACCGCATGCAGGGCAGCCTCGTCGGCGCAGCGCACCACCAGCGAGGCGGAGCCGAACACCTCCGCCTGCAGGCGGTGATCGGACAGGAACGCCTCCGCCGTGGTGGCGAACAGGCTGGCGGTGCCCGACAGTTCCGCGCCATCGAGACCGCTGGCGACGGCGGTGACCGCCGCATTGGCGGAAAGCGCCCCGACGCCGGCCCGGTAGGCCGACAGGATACCCGGCGTAAGCATGGTCTGTGCGGCGCAGGCGGAAAGCGCCCCGGCGGCAGCGGCAAGGAAGTCGTCCAGCCCCGGCCCTTCCAGCGCCAGCACGAGGCCGGGGCTGGTGCAGAACTGGCCCGCCCCGAGCGTCAGCGAGGCAACGAACGCCTTGCCGATGGCCGCCCCCCGGCCTGCGAGCGCACCCGGCAGCAGGATCACGGGATTTATGGAACTCATCTCGGCATAGACCGGGATCGGCTCGGCGCGGCCGGCCGCAATCGCCATCAATGCGGTACCACCGGCGCGCGAGCCGGTGAAGCCGACCGCCTTGATACGATGATCGGCCACCAGCGCCTGACCGATGCTGCGCGAGGCATCGAACAGCAGCGAGAACGTGCCTTCCGGCAGGCTACAGGCGGCAACCGCC
>NZ_DAISHT010000105.1:0-11899 GCF_036822375.1 Pseudoxanthobacter sp.
GGGTGAAGCTGCTCGGCTTCGACGAGCGCGGCAAGGTTCGCCTGTCGATGAAGGTCGTCGATCAGGCCACCGGTCAGGAGATCAGCGGCGAGGCCGCCTGATCGTTCTGCCCGCGTGTTTCACGTGAAATAACAAAGCCGGCCGGGGAGCGATCCCCGGCCGGCTTTCGTTTGGGCATCCGGTCGCAGACGCCGGCGTTCAGCCGCGCAGCGACATGCGGGCGAGAATGCCGTCGCGCACGATGAACTGGTGATAGAGCGCGGCGGCGATATGGAACAGCGCCAGCGCGATCAGCACGTTGCCGAGAAGCTCGTGCCCTTCCTTGAGGGCGCCCGAGATGGCCGGTGCAACGGGGTTTTCCAGAACGGGCGGCAGGGTGACGAGCCCGTAGAGCGACACGCCGCGCCCTCGCGCCTGAACGAAGGTGATGCCGAGCGCCGGCACCAGAACGGCGAGCAGGTAGAGCAGGCCGTGGACGGCGTGGGCGGCGATGCGCTGCAGCGGCTTGCCCTGATTGATGTCGGCCGGTGCGGGTGCGGCGAGGCGGATGGCGATGCGGGCGATCATCAGCACCAGCACCGTGGCGCCGAGGCCCATGTGCAGCTGACGCAGCGTCGTCCGCGTCTCCGGCGCCACGTCTTCCCACAGGAAGGTGAGGCCGTAGGCCAGCGCGATCGCCAGCGCGATGAGCCAGTGCAGCACGATCAGGCCGGCATTGTAGCGGCTCGGAACGGAAGAGGCGGAAGAGGGCATGGCGCGTCCGTTTCTTGCGGGCTCGGAAAGCCGGGAGCGGCGCGTGACATGCGGCAGGCCCGCGTCGTGCGCCGGTGCGGCGGAACGCGGGCGGGTGCAGGCGGACGATCCCCCGGCGCTGCCGGAAGCGCGGCCCGAGGGGGCGCGGATCTCCGGCGGCAGGATCAGGATACGCCGAAGGTGCGGCAAGAGGAAATCCGTCAGACCGCGTGGCGGCTGGCGTCGGCACCATAATAATTGATGTAGCGGGTGTTGATGTCGCTCACCGGCAGCACGATCAGCACATCGATGGTGCCGAACTGGCGGTCGAGCACCGCGCCGTCGCCAATGCGCGCGCCGAGCCGCAGATAGCCCTTGATGAGCGGCGGCAGGGCGTGGAGCGCGCCGCGGGTGTCGACGGCTTCGGCGGGCAGGCGGTTCATCTCCACCCGCCGGCCGGGCAGGGCGGCCGGGCGCATGCCGGGGGCGGCGAGGCAGTGATGGTGCAGGAACGACAGCGGCAGCGCGAAGCGGTCGGCGTCGGTTCCCTCGAAACTGGCGCAGCCCACCATCAGCTCGCAGCCGTGCTGCACCGTGTAGGCCCAGTTGCCGGACCACAGCAGTTCCAGCGTGCGCTTGGAGCGGTAGGGCGCCAGCACGCACGAGCGGCCCAGTTCCAGCATCCGCAGCTTCGGCCGCCGGCCGGTCAGCGGCGACAGATCGAATTCGGAGGCGGAATAGAAGCCGCCGTGCAGATCGGCGATCTCGCGGCGCAGCAGCCGGTAGGTGCCGACCACCTTGGGCTTGCGGCGCTGAAACCGCCGCGCCTCCGGCTCATGGTCGATGACGAGCAGGTGATCGCAGATGTCGTCGAAGGCATCGGCATCGCGGCGGGTGGCCAGCGTCACCGGGTCGGCGATCGCCGACATTTCCTCGTAGAACACCTTGTAGCGGATGGACTGCGCGCGCTTCACTTCCTGTTTGCTGCGCGCAAGGCGCACTTCCAGCGAACCGAGGCGGCCGAGCGTCGGCGCGTCGGGATCGTAGGGCTTGTGTTTCAGAACCGCCGGAAAGCGTCTGGCGGCGAGCGGCGCGGGGCCGCGGGCGCGGAAGAAGGGCATGGCCTGCCCGGCGCCCGCCAGAGCGGCGGCAAGGCGGGCGGCCGGGGCGCCGAACTCGCCCAGCATCTCTGGAACCGGGCGGAAAGCGGTCGGGGCCGGTCGGGCGGGGGCTTCGGGGGCGGCAACGTCCAGCGTATCGCCGGCCATCGGGACACCGGCAGCCTGATCGCACGGCTCAGCAACCGATCGTGTCATGCTTGCCTCCCTCACGGACTGCCCCTGCCTGTGGTGACCGGTGATCAGGCGGAGCGCAGCCTCGTGCGCCTGTCGCCTGCCGGATGGTTCGCGTTCTCCGGACTGCACTTCCGCAGGCACGCGGGCGGGGCCGCGCCAGACGGAGATCCGGAAACCGGCGGGTCTGGCCGCGAAAGGCCCGGCCCGCCGGCCGTTCTCCAACAGGAATCATAAATGCCCGACGATTGTGTGACAACAATTCCCGGAATCGGGCATGATTTGCCGGCAAAATTTTCTCTGAGCCGGCTTTCTTGCGTGTCTCACGACGGCTCGCGGCGCGGGCCGGCCCGCAGCGCCAGCCGGGCATAGGCATCCAGCACCCCCACATCCAGCAGGCCGCCACGCAGGGCGACGGTCTGGTCCGGCCGGATCAGCACGAAGCCGTCGCCGGGCATGTTGTAGCGCCGGCGGACTTCGCCGGACGGATCGCTGGCCGCATCGATGCCGATCACGGTCACGGCCGGGCCGAATTCCGACAACGCCAGCATCAGCGGGCGGGCAGCCTCGGCGTTGCCGAACCGCAGCAGCACATGAGCCGGCGCGGAGAAGGCGTTCCACAGCGGCTCGTCCCTGCTGCTGCCGGGCGGCCGGTAGCGGGCGCCGGGCGCCCGCTCGCCCACGGTCGGCTCGCCGGAAAGCACGAGGCGGCGGAATTCCGCCAGCGGCCCGTCGCGGTAGGCGAAATTGAGGTCGGAGAGGTCCGCCATCATGCGCCGGCGCAGCGGGGCAACCCGCGACAGGGCGCTGACCACCACGTCGCGCGTGGTGCGGGCCAGCAGCCCGCCGGCAAAGCCGGCATTGAGGCGCAGCAGCGAGCTTTCGATGACGGAGCGGGCAACGGCGCGCCGTTCGGCATCGTAGCTGGCGGCCAGCGCTTCCGCATCGCCGCGCCCGCGCACCATGGCGGCCAGTTTCCAGCCAAGGTTGGCGGCATCCTGCAGGCCCATATTGAGGCCCTGCCCGCCCACCGGGCTGTGGGTGTGGGCGGCATCGCCCAGCAGGAAACAGCGCCCGGCGCGGAAATGATCGGCGAGCTGCTGGCTGATGCGGTAGGCGGCCAGCGAGACCGGCGTTCCGACCCGGTAGCCGCGCGGGCCGCAGGCGGTGAGCTGGGCCTGAATTTCGGCGGCCGTGGGCGCGGTCTCGCCGGCATCGGTGCCGGTGCGGCGGACGATGACGCGCCACAGCCCCGGCCGGATCGGACACAGCGCCAGCGTGCCGCCGCCGCCCCACCACATGTAGAGGGCGTCGGTTTCCGTCGGCCCCTCCAGCGGTGTGTCGCAGATCAGGTAGGTTTCCGGCTCGTCGTGGTTTTCGACGCGGATGCCGAGCAGGTCGCGCACTGCGCTGTGCGAGCCGTCGCAGCCGGCGAGGTAGGCGGTGCGCACCTCTTCCTCGTGGCCATCCGGGCCGGCGAGCCGGGCGGTGACGCCGCCGGCATCCTGTGTCAGTGCGGTGATGGTATAGCCGCGTTCGACGGTGACGCCGAATTCGGCCAGCCGCGCCGTCATCAGCCGTTCGGTTTCGGCCTGCGGCAGCATCACGGGGTGAGCGAACGGGCTGTCGTTGCCGTCGCCGGTCACCGTATCGACAAGGGTGCGGGCACCGTCGCCGAGCTTGACGCGGTTGATGGTCAGGCCCGCCCGCAGCACCTCATCGGTCAGGCCCATGACCGACAGGGTTTCCAGACTGCCGCTCCACAGCGCCAGCGCCTTGGATGTCGCCTCCGCCGCCGGCAGGCGGTCGACCACGCGCACGCCGATGCCGAAGCGGCGGCAGTTGATGGCCAGAGCAAGCCCGGCCGGCCCGGCCCCGACGATGAGGACGGCAGGCGAGGATGCGGCATCGGGGCGGGTCGTCACAGATCAGGCACTCCTGTCGGGCGGGCGCGTTCCGGGGGCGGGCCGGCGGCGCCGCGCCGGGGGGGACCGCCCCAGATTGCCTGAGCGGCGGGGGGGCCTGCAACCGGCCGATTGCCGCTTGCCGGCCGGGGCGGGCGCAGGCCGCGGCTCAGTGCGCCTCGTCCCAGTTGTGCGCCGCACGGGCATCGACCTTCAGAGGCACGGACAGGGCCACCGCCGGCAGCGGCGCTTCCACCATGATGCGCGTCACGACGCCGATGGTGGCATCCGCCTCCTCCGGCACGGTCTCGAACACCAGTTCGTCGTGCACCTGCAGCAGCATGGCGGCGGAAAGCCCGGCCGCCTGCAACGCCTCCTCCATGCGCACCATGGCGCGGCGGATGATGTCGGCGGCAGAGCCCTGAATCGGCGCATTGATGGCCGCGCGCTCGTTGAACGCCCGCATCGAGGGATTGGAGGAGGCGATGTCGGGATAGTGCGCGCGGCGGCCGAAGATGGTTTCCACATAGCCGTTGGCGCGCGCGGCGGCCTTGGTCGCTTCCATGTAGTCGCGGATGCCGGGGAAGCGCTCGAAATATTTGCGGATATAGGCACCGGCCTCCTCGCGGCCAATGCCGAGCTGGTTGGCGAGGCCGAAGGCGGAAATGCCGTAGATGATGCCGAAATTGATGGCCTTGGCCCGCCGCCGCACCATCGGATCCATGCCTTTGACCGGCACGCCGAACATCTCCGAGGCCGTCATGGCGTGGATGTCGATGTCATCCTCGAACGCCTTTTTGAGCTGCGGGATATCGGCGACGTGGGCCAGCACGCGCAGTTCGATCTGGCTGTAGTCGGCCGAAATCAGCGTGTGGCCGGGCGTAGCGACGAAGGCGGAGCGGATCTTCCGTCCTTCTTCCGTGCGCACCGGAATGTTCTGGATGTTGGGATCGGAGGAGGAAAGCCGCCCGGTGGTGGTGGAGGCGAGCGAGAACGAGGTGTGGACGCGATGCGTGCCGGCGTTGACGAAGCCGGGCAGGGCATCGGTGTAGGTCGATTTCAGCTTGGCGAGCTGGCGCCAGGCCAGCACTCTGGCCGGCAGTTCGTAGCCCTGCGCCGCCAGCTCGTCGAGAATATCGGCGCCGGTCGCCCAGGCGCCGGTCTTGGTCTTCTTGCCGCCGGACAGCGCCATCTTGCCGAACAGAATGTCGCCGAGCTGCTTGGGCGAGGCGATGTTGAACGGTTCGCCGGCCAGCGCGTGAATGTCCGCCTCCATGCGCGCCATGCCCTGTGCGAACTCGCCGGAGAGGCGCGACAGGATCTGCCGGTCGATGGCGATGCCGCGCCGTTCCATGCGCGCCAGCACCGGCACCATCGGCCGTTCAAGGCGTTCATAGACGGTGGTCAGACCCTCGGCGGCCAGCCGCGGTTTCAGGGCCAGCCACAGGCGCAGCGTTACGTCGGCATCTTCCGCGGCATAGGCGGTGGCGCGCTCCAGCGGCACCCGGTCGAAGGTGACGGCATTCTTGCCGGAGCCCGCCACGTCCTTGAAGGCGATGCAGGTGTGGCCGAGGTGGCGCTCGGAAAGCTCGTCCATGCCGTGGCCGTTGCGGCCGGCGTCGAGCGCATAGGACATCAGCATGGTGTCGTCGAAAGGCGCGACATCGATGCCGCAGCGCCTGAGGATGAGCCAGTCGTACTTGAGGTTCTGGCCGATCTTGAGAACGGCAGGATCCTCGGCCAGCGCCTTCAGCCGGGCAATGGCGTCGGCGTGCGGAATCTGGCCTTCCAGAACGCCGCCGCCGAACAGGCCGTCGTCGCCGCCCTTGTGGGCGAGGGGCACATAGCAGGCGCGGCCCGGTGCGGTGGCAAGGCTGAAGCCGACGAGATCGGCCGCCATGGCGTCGAGGCCGGTCGTTTCGGTATCGAGGGCGACGATGCCGGCCGCACGGGCCTCGGCAATCCAGCGGTCGAGCGCTTCCGTCGTGGTCACGGCCTCATAGGCGGCGGTGTCGAACGGGGCGGCGGCCAAGGCGGCGGCACGGGCCGCGGCAAGGCCGGCGGGCGTGTCGGCATCGCCCGGCGCCGGGGCCGGCAGGGCGGCGGCCGGGGCGGGATCGTCGCCCGCGGCCGCCGCGGCGGGGCTGCCGGTGCCGGTGGCATAGGCGGGGTCGGGGTCGATCTCCGTCACCTCCACGCCGCCCTGCTCGGCAATGCGGCGGGTGAGGGTGGTGAACTCCATCGCCTTGAGGAAGGCGACCAGCGTGCGGGCGTCCGGCTCGCTCAGCGTGAGGTCGGTCAGCGGCACGACGACGGCGACATCGTCGACCAGCTTCACCAGTTTCTGCGACAGGCGGGCCATGTCGGCGGCGGCGATCAGGTTTTCCCGCCGCTTCGGCTGCCGGATTTCGCCGGCGCGCGCCAGCAGGGTTTCAAGGTCGCCATAATCCTGAATGAGACCGGCGGCGGTCTTGATGCCGATGCCGGGAACGCCCGGCACGTTGTCGCTGGAATCGCCCGCCAGCGCCTGCACATCCACCACCTGTTCGGGCGGCACGCCGAAATAGTCGATCACTTCCTCGCGGCCGATGCGCCGCTCGGCGCGGAACGAACCGCGTTTGGCCTCGCCGGAGGCCGGATCGTACATCGAGACACCCGGCCGGATGAGCTGCATCAGATCCTTGTCGGCCGAGATGATCAGCACGTCTGCGCCGGCCTCGCCCGCCTGCCGGGCATAGGTGGCGATGAGGTCGTCGGCCTCATAGACATCCTGCTCCACCGGCACGAGGCCGAAGGCGCGCACGGCGGCCCGCATCAGCGGAAACTGCGCCACCAGATCGGCCGGCGGCTCGGGCCGGTTGGCCTTGTAGGGCGGATAGAGCGCCTTGCGGAACGAATTCTCCGATTTGTCGAAGATGATGGCGAGGTGCGTCGGCTTCACGCCCACCGCACCCTCGCGCACGAACTGCAGCAGCTTGGTGCAGAACAGCCGCACGGCGCCGGTCGGCAGTCCGTCGGAGCGGTAATTGTACTTCCGGTCCTGATTCATGGACTGGAAGAACGCCCGGAACACGAAGGACGAGCCATCGACCAGAAACACATGGTCGCCCGGCCCCACGGCGGAGCCGGGGGTGCGGGCAGGGGCAGGGGCGGAGGCGGGGGCATCGGCTGCATCTGACATGGCCGCGACCATGCCACCGCCGCGCGCCGGAGAAAAGCGCCGGGCGGCGGAAAGCTCATCTGCGCGCCCTGCGGCTTTTGCAGAGCAGCTTCTTCCCAAGGCCGCTTCTTCCCACGGCAGGTTTCGCGGCCGGCATGTGCCGCGGGCCGCTTTGCGGTAACGCACCCTTAATTCGCCACAACAACAGTCCATCGGAGCCAGTTGGTGAGATGGTCCGGGGACAGGGTGACGATGGCGCGCAAGCCGACCGAGCGCAGGGAGCCGAGCTTCGGCGGCCCCGCCCGCAGCAGCGACGATGGATTCAGGGCCGATCCCGGCGACCGGGAGCCGGCCTATCGCGAGCCGCCGCGTCAGGCCGGGAGGCCGAAGAAGGCCCCGCCCGCGCGCGATGCGCGCCGCCGCGCGCGCGGATCGTTCCTCGGCCGCTTCATTCGCCGCCTCATCGGCTGGGCGCTGGTGGCCTGCGTGTGGGCCGGTCTGGCGGCCGCGGGCGTCGTCGCCTATTACGCCTCCACCATGCCGCCCATCGACGAATGGGCGGTGCCGAAGCGCCCGCCGAACGTGCGCATCGTATCGGAGGGCGGCGACCTCATCGCCAACCGCGGCGATACCGGCGGCGAGCGTGTGCCGCTGGCCGACATGCCCAAGTGGATGCCCGAGGCGGTGGTCTCCATCGAGGACCGCCGTTTCTACGATCACTGGGGCATCGACCCGATCGGCATGGCGCGCGCGTTCGTCACCAACCTCACCGCCGGCGGGCTGGTGCAGGGCGGCTCGACGCTGACCCAGCAGCTGGCCAAGAACCTGTTCCTGGAGCCCGAGCGCACCCTGCAGCGTAAGGTGCAGGAGGCCATTCTCTCGTTCCGGCTGGAAGGGAAATATTCCAAGGACGAGATTCTGGATATGTACCTGAACCGCGTCTATCTGGGGGCCGGCGCTTATGGCGTCGATGCTGCGGCGCGGCGTTATTTCGGCGTCTCGGCCCGCGACCTGACGCTGCCGCAGGCCGCCATGATCGCCGGTCTGCTCAAGGCCCCCACCCGCTTTGCCCCGACGCGCGACCTGAAGCTCTCCCAGGACCGCGCCGCCGTCGTGCTGGGTGCGATGCGCGAGGAGAACTACATCACCGATGCGCAGCTGAAGCAGGCGCTTGCCAGTCCGGCGAAACCCGTCAGCCGCGAACTGGTGGCGAGCGGCGGTTACGTGGCCGACTGGGTGATGGACCAGCTGCCCGGCTTCATCGGACCGGTTCAGCAGGACGTGACGGTTGAGACCACCATCGATTCCGCCCTGCAGCGCACCTCCGAGGTGACGCTGAAGAAGGGGCTCGATACCGAAGGCCGCAAATATGGCGTGACACAGGGCGCCGTTGTCATTCTCGACGGCGCCGGCGCGGTGAAGGCGCTGGTGGGCGGGCGCGACTACAACAGCAGCCAGTTCGACCGCGCCATCAGCGCCAAGCGCCAGCCGGGATCGTCGTTCAAGCCGTTCGTCTACCTGACGGCGCTGGAAGGCGGCATGACGCCGTCGTCGACCGTGGTCGACCAGCCGGTGAAGATCGGCAACTGGAGCCCGGAGAACTACACCCACAAATATCGCGGCGCGCTGTCGCTGACCAAGGCCCTCGCCAACTCGCTCAACACCGTTTCGGTGCAGCTCGTCATGCAGTTCGGGCCGCAGTCGGTGGTCGCCACCGCCCATCGCCTCGGCATCACCTCGGCGCTGGAGCCGAACGCCTCGATCGCGCTCGGCACCTCGGAGGTTTCGCTTCTGGAACTGACCTCGGCCTATGTGCCGTTCTCCAACGGCGGTTTTGGCGTGGTGCCCCATGTGGTGCGGCGCATCGTCGGGGCCGACGGCAAGGTGCTCTACGAGCGCCGCGGCGGCGGCCCGGGGCAGGTGGTGGCGCCGCAATATGTGGGCGAGATGAACGCCATGCTGTCGGAGGTGATCCTGTCCGGCACGGGCCAGCGCGCGCGCATCAAGGGGTGGCCGGCGGCGGGCAAGTCCGGCACCAGCCAGAATTACCGCGACGCCTGGTTCCTCGGCTACACCGGCTATTTCACCACCGGCGTGTGGCTCGGCAACGATGACGGCACGCCCACCAAGAAGATGACGGGCGGCACCCTGCCGGCCAAGATCTGGGGCGAACTCATGACCGGTATCCACGCCGGCATGCAGGTGGCCGAACTGCCGGGTGCGCAGGCCGCCAAGGAAGCGGCCGCGGCCGCAAGCGCGCAGGTGCCGGACGACGGCCCGGTCATGCTGGCCCCCGGCCAGCCGGGCGGGGCGGTTCCGGGTGCGGCGATGCCCGCCGGCCAGCAGCCGGGCGCCGTCGTTCCGGCGCAGCCGGCGCCGAAGAAGAACTTCTTCCAGCAGCTCTTCGGCGGCTGAGGCCCCGGGGCTGCCGGCCGGCGCATCTGCGGCAGCCGGCAGCCGGCCCGGTCGCCACACGCGGCCGGGGGGATATGTGGCGGCCGCCGGCGGCCGGCACGGCCCCGCAGGCCCGGCCATCCGCCGCGTGCGGGGAGACGTGGTGGCCCCGGGGCAACGGGCAGACGGCCGCTCTGCCCTCCTGAAACGGCGGCAGGCCGCCGTCTTCGAAGCCCCCCCTGCGGGGGCCCCGCAGGCGTGCGGGCGGAAACGCAGCGCTGACCGGCCCCCGGGGCCACGGCAACGCGCTCGCTTGCTTTCAGGAGACGGGGCGGCGAGCGGAACGGCCGCCGCCCCGTGCGGGAAGGGCGGATGAGAGAAAACCGCGGGCAGCATCGCCGGACTTCTATTTGATGAATACTTGAAATAATCGGTATATTGGTCTGCATATAACAGATTATTTTGTATAGAGAACGCTCTGAAACTAAATTTCACAGCGGTAAGAGCGGGAAATGGCTGTTTACTCGTAAATGAACTATTTTTCGATAATTATCGCGCCGCTTTTGTGATCTATAGAGTTCTCTGATAAATGCGGGCTGGCGCCATAATATTGGCGTCGGATGCGAAAGCATGCTACCAATGCCCCGATTAGCGGCGTGCGACACGGGCAGGGCAAAGTGAAACGGGACGGCCTGGTAGATACCGACGAGCTCAATGCGTTCGATGCAGTCGCGACCAGCCGCAGCTTCAGTCGTGCCGCCGCTCTGCTCGGTTGTTCGCAATCGGCCATCAGTCAGCGCATTGCGCGGCTTGAAAGGCGGCTCGGCCGCGAGATCATCCGCCGGACGACGCGTCGGGTCGATCTGACGGCCGATGGCGAGGCGATGCTGATTTATGCCCGCTCCATCCTGGCGCTGGCAAAGGATGCGCGCGATCTGCTCGAACGCCCGGAGCCGGAGGGCGTTCTCAAGGTCGGCATCGAGGATGAATTCGCGACGACGCGCCTGCCGCTGGCGCTGAGCATCTTCCGCTCGGAGTTTCCGAATTTCGGCATGAAGTTCGTCACCGGCCGCAACGAGCACCTGCTGGATGCGCTGCGTACCGAGGATGTGGACCTGATCCTCGGCAAGGCCCACGGAGATGCCGAGGGCGAGGTGCTCTGGCACGAGCCTCTGGTGTGGGCCGGGCATCCGGCGACCCGGATCAGCACGCAGGAGCCTGTGCCGCTCATCACCTATACCAGCCCCAGCATCACACGGACCATCGCCGAGGAGGCGCTGATGACCGCCGGCCGCAGGTGGACGAACGTGGTCGAGGGCAGCAACCTTCTCGGGCTGCTCGCCGCGGCAGAAGCGGGGCTGGGCGTCATGGCCATCGGGCGCAGCTTCAGAACCTCCGTCATCGCCGCGCTTCCCGCAGAAGCAGACCTGCCGCCGCTCGGCACCCTCAGCTATGTGCTGGAAACCCGGCCGGGAGGCTCGACCGAGGCCGCGAACGCCTTCTGCACGGTGTTGCGGCATGCCGCCCGGCAGGTGGCCGGCGATGCGCCGCCGCCCGGTGGCGCCGGCGACTGAGAACGGGCCGTCCCGCGTCCCCTCTTTCGCCGTTCACGACGCGGGCCCCGTTAGAACCGCCGGCTGACACAGGCTTCTTCAGAGCAGGCCCGAAGGGCGTGGCAAACAGGCCGGTCGTGTCGCGAGGCCGTTGCCGCCTCGTGCGCCCCATGGTCCCCTTCGGCGGGCCCCCTCGGCCGACAGGGGCGGGGCAATCGGTCCGGCCCTGTCCGGCCGCACCGCCTTTCCTGAGCGGGTGCCTGTCCGTGCCTCGTCCGCATCTGTCCGGCGTCCATGTCGGTGCATCGTTAACGTGCCCGGCGCTCTGACGGTGGCTGCGCTTCCGAAGGAGGCGCCGCCGCCGCGCGGTCGGCCAGTCGGCATCGATGCGACCGGCCTGCGGCGTCGGTTCGGGTCCGCGGCGGGGTCCCGGCGGAATGGCGATGGTCCCGTCAACAGCCGTCCGGGCGCGCAGACGGGGCGACCGGGTGCATCGGTTCAGCCCAGCGGCGGCGGCCGGATGCCGGGGCTGGGGGTCACGCCTGCGGCGATGTGACGAAGAACGCATGCGCGCACGCCGCTGCGGCCCGCCGGCCGGACGGGGTGCGCGCCGGCAAGCGCCGCGATCCTTGCCCGCGCGGCGTCCGGCAGACGGGATCGGCCTCCGGCCGGACATGGCTGTCAGCGCGGTGTGATCCGGCCGGGCGATCCGGCGTCCGGCATGGCCGTAGGTTGTTACCGGGTCGCGCTGCGCGATTGTCTGTCCGCCACACCGGCGTTCGGGACCGGGCCCGGCCGGCTCTCAGCGATCCGGCCCGGCGCGGGCCATAAAGGCCGGCTGACCGGCGGCGCGCTCCGGCCCCG
>NZ_DAISHT010000106.1:0-11769 GCF_036822375.1 Pseudoxanthobacter sp.
ATTATGGCAGCAGGGCCGCAGCAGACAGCAGGCAGCAACGAGGCGCCGCCGCGCGCCGGTGGCCGCGCGGTCGGCCGCCGGATGCGCGCGCTAGCCGATCGCGGCTCGGCCCTGTCGGCGCGGTGGTGGCGCCGGGCCGGTGCCGGCCTTGCGGCGGCGTTCGCCACCGATCTTGAGGCCGGCTGCGCCTTTCTCTGGCTGCCGGTGCTGATGGCGGCGGGAATCGGCGGCTATTTCGCGCTGCCGGCCGAGCCGCCGCTGCTGCTGCTGGCCGGCGGCAGCGCCGCGCTTGCCATGGCGGCGGCTGTGCTGCGCCGCCATGTGGCCGGCTTTCTGGTGCTGGCGGGGCTTGCGGCCCTTGCCGGCGGGGCGGCGCTGGCGGGGCTTGAGGTGGCGCGTGCCGCCGCGCCGGTGATGGCGGGCGACCGCACGGTGGTGGTGGAAGGGCGCATCGCCGCGCTGGAACACCGCCCCGGCGGGCGGGTGCGGCTGGTGGTGGCGGTCGGCCGGTTCGGCGACCGCGCGGCCGGCGCCGGCACGGCCCGCCAGCCGGTGCCCGCGCGGGTGATGGTGACGGCCCCGGCCCGCGCCGTGACCCGGCACATCGGCGAGGGCATTCGTTTCCGCGCCCGGCTTTCCGCCCCGCGCGGGCCGGACATGCCGGGCGGCTATGATTCGGCCCTCATGCTCTATCTGGCCGGCATCGGCGCCAGCGGCTTCGTGCTGGGGCCGGTGACGCCGCTCGATCTCGGGCCGCCGCCATGGCGCCAGCGGCTGGCGGCCGGCGTTGCGGCGGTGCGCGACGATCTGGCCGGCCGCATCCGGGCTGCGCTGCCGGGCGAGGCCGGCGAGATCGCCGTGGCGCTGATGGTGGGCGAGCGCGGCGGCATTTCGCCGGCGGTGGAAGAGGCCATGCGCGACAGCGGCCTGACCCATGTGCTGTCGATTTCCGGCCTGCACATGTCGCTGGTGGCCGGCACGCTGCTGGTGGCGGTGCGCGGCGGGCTGGCCCTCGTGCCCGGTCTGGCGCTGCGCTGGCCGCTGAAGCGCATTGCCGCTCTCGTCGCGCTGCCGGCGGCGGCGGCCTATCTGGCGTTGTCGGGGGCGGATTACGCCACGGTGCGGGCCTTCATCATGGTGGCGGTGGCGCTCGTGGCGGTGATCGCCGGGCGGCCGGCGATCACGCTGCATGCGGTGGCGGTGGCCGCCCTCATCGTGCTGGTGGCGGCGCCTTCGGCGGTGCTCAATCCCGGTTTCCAGATGTCGTTCGCCGCCGTCATCGCGCTCGTCGCGGTGTTTGCCGCGGTGACGAAAACGCCGGCGCATCACGAGGATGAGACACCGGCCGCGCGGCACCGGGCGCTGCGCTACGGCCTCTTTGCGCTGCGGGCGCTCGGCGCGCTGGCCGCCACCTCGCTCATTGCCGGCTTCGCTTCCGGCCCGGTGGCGGCCTATCACTTCCACCGCGCCGCGCCGCTCGGCCTGCTGGCCAACCTGATCGCCATGCCGGCGGTCTCGGCGGTGGTGATGCCGATGGCGGTGATCGCCTTTCTGCTGATGCCGCTGCATCTGGAGGTGCTGGCCCTCGTGCCGATGGGGCTCGGGATCGATTACATGGTGTGGGTGGCCGGCCTCGTTGCCGGGTGGACGGGCACGGCCGGCAATGTCGGGTTCATTCCGGCGGGCACGATCCTGCTGCTGGCAGCGGCCCTGCTGTGGGGGGCAATCGCGCAGGCGCGGTGGCGCCGGGCGGCCGTCGTGCCGCTGGCGGCCGGCCTTGCCGTGCTGGTCCTCACCCGCCCGCCGGATGTGCTGATTGCCGCCGATGGCCGCAGTGCCGCGGTGCGCGGCGCCGATGGCCGGCTTTCGCTCGTCATCGGCCCGGACGGACGGCGTACGGCGCAGACATGGCTGACCGCCGACGGCCGGCCGCCGCCGCGCCGGCTGCCGGCCGCCGGCTTTGCCGGGCCCGGAGTGGCCTGCGACGGGCTGGGCTGCGTGCTGCGCGAGGTGCCGCCGGATGCCGCCGGTCCGCTCGTGCTGGCGGTTTCGCGCGACGGCACCGGGCTTGGCGACGACTGCCGGCTGGCGCAGATTGTGGTCGCGCCGGTTGCCGTGGCGCGGGCGTCGTGCGCGGCGCCGCTGCTGTTCGACCGCCGCCGGCTGGCGCGCAGCGGGGCTGTGACGCTGACCTTTCCCGGCGGCGACACAGCCCGTCCGCCGGTCATTGCCACCGCGCTCGCCGGCCTGCGTCCGTGGACGCGCCCGCTGATCGCGCGCGGCGGCGGCATGGCGCCGGCAGAGACTTCGGATGGGGCGGCGCGGGAAGAGGAGGCCCGGGGAGGGGAGGCTGCGGATGCGGACGGCTCCGGTGCACCGTCCGGGCCCGCGGCGACGGATCCCTGAACGCTGCCGGCGGTACCTTAATCGAATTGAATGGGACGCCGGGCGAAAACGGCGCAGACAGACCGGCAGAGGCAGACCGGTGAAGGCAGAGCGGCGCAGGCCGGTCGGTACAGGCCAGTCCGTGCAGGCCAGTCACCACAGGCACGTCAGCGAAGAGGAGTATGGCGATGGCCGGCAAATCGTCTCCGGAAGGCAGGGCGTCGTCGGTCGCTCGTCCGGCGGCCGCGGGCCGGTCTCCGTCCGGCCACGCCGCGCCCGAACCCGCTGAGGCGGCGGGCGGAGGCGCAGAGGCAGACGCGGGCGGGACGGCGGACAACGGCGGCACCCGCAAAGGGGCGCTGAAGGCGCTGGAGGCCCGCCGCGTGGCGCGCCGCACCGCGGCGGCCGGCAAGCGGGCCGCCCGGCTGGCCGCCAAGAAGGCCGCCCGCCCGCTGGTGCCCGCCGCGCCGGATCTGATCGATGCGGTGGAGGCGTGGCTCACCCGGCTTTCCGGCGAACGGCGGCTGGCCGAGAAGACCATCGTTTCCTACCGCCGCGACGTGTTCCAGTGGCTGACGTTCCTCACCGAGCATCTCGGCGGGCCGCCCACCATTGCCGCGCTCAGCGATCTGCGGCCGGCCGACGTGCGCGCCTTTCTTGCCCGCCGCCGGGCGGAGGACGGCGTCGGCGACCGCACCACCGCCCGCGCGCTGGCCTCGCTGCGCTCGCTGACCGGTTATCTGGAGCGCTTCCACGGCGTTAACGGGGCGCCGCTGCGGGCGATTTCCGGGCCGCGGGTCAAGCCGGGCCTGCCGAAGGCGCTTGCGGTGGAAGACGCGCTGAAGGTGGCGGCGGCCGCCGGCCACGAGGCCCACGCGCCCTGGCTTGCCGCACGCGACACGGCCGTCATTCTGCTGCTCTACGGGGCGGGCCTGCGAATCGGCGAGGCCCTGTCGCTCACCGGCGCCGACCTGACGCAGATCGGCGCCACGATCCGCGTGACCGGCAAGGGCGGCAAAACACGCATCGTGCCGCTGCTGCCGGTGGTGCGCGAGGCGGTGGCGGTCTATCTGCAGCGCTGCCCGTTTCACCTGAAGCCGGACGAGCCGGGCTTTCGCGGCGCGCGCGGCGGGCCGCTCGATGCGCGCATCATCCAGCGCATCATGGAGGGGCTGCGCGGCTGGCTGGGCCTGCCGGAAACCGCCACGCCCCACGCGCTGCGCCACTCCTTTGCCACCCACCTGCTTTCGGCCGGCGGCGACCTCAGGACCATTCAGGAACTGCTCGGCCACGCCAGCCTTTCCACCACGCAGATCTACACCGCCGTCGATCCGGCGCGGATTCTGGAAGTGTATGCACGCGCACATCCTCTGGCCGGCAAGGGCACCTGAGGCCGCGCCGGCGGCCGGCCCCGGCGTCTTCAGGGTGCGGGGCGTCGCCGCACCCTGAAGACGCAGGCCAGCCACGGCGCCGCTTTTCCGCTGCATCTTCCATGAGCGTGCCCAATGGCTGTGCCAACCGGCTTCCCATGAGGGGGCCGCCCCGCTAACCTGAAAACCTCCGTCCTCGCCGGGAACTCTTGCCCGGGACGTCTTGCCGGGAGGACCGGGTTCTAAGGACGCATTCTTCCACGCGGGGTTCCATGTCGATCCTGGCTGCTCTCCATCACGTCACGCACTACAAGTATAACCGGCCGATCGCGCTTGGCCCGCAGACCATCCGTCTGCGCCCGGCGCCGCACTGCCGCACGAAGGTGCCGGCCTATTCGCTGAAGGTGCTGCCGGAAAACCACTTCGTGAACTGGCAGCAGGATCCGTTCGGCAACTGGCTGGCGCGATTCGTGTTCCCGGAAAAGGCGACCGAGTTCAAGATCGAGGTCGACCTGCTGGCGCAGCTTGAGGTCTACAATCCGTTCGACTTCTTCATCGAGGAATATGCGGACAAGTTCCCCTTCGCCTATTCCGACCTGTTGCAGGAAGAACTGGCGCCCTACCTGACGCCGGAGCCCGGCGGCCCGGCCTTCGATGCGTTCGTGGAGTCCGTGCCGCTGGAGCCGCTGGGCACGGTCGATTTCCTCGTCGCGCTCAATCAGCGCGTCCACAACGCCATCGGCTATACCATCCGCATGGAGCCCGGCGTGCAGACGCCGGATGAGACGCTGACGCTCGCTTCCGGTTCGTGCCGCGATTCCGGCTGGCTGCTGGTCAACACGCTGCGCCGCCTCGGCCTCGCCGCGCGGTTCGTTTCCGGCTACCTGATCCAGCTGAAGCCGGATATCGCCGCGCTCGACGGCCCGTCCGGCACGGCGGTCGATTTCACCGATCTGCATGCGTGGGCGGAGGTCTACATTCCCGGCGCCGGCTGGATCGGCCTCGACCCCACCTCGGGCCTGTTTGCCGGCGAAGGCCATCTGCCGCTGGCAGCCACCGCCCATTATCACTCCGCCGCTCCGGTCACCGGCCTTGTCGAGCCGGCGGAGGTGGAGTTCGAGTTCGACATGTCGGTGACGCGCGTGGCGGAAGTGCCGCGCGTCACGCTGCCGTTCTCCGACGAGGCGTGGGCCGCGCTCGATGCGCTGGGCGAGAAGGTCGACGAGGACCTGAAGGCCAACGACGTGCGCCTCACCATGGGCGGCGAGCCAACCTTCGTGTCGATCGACGACTATGAAGGCGCGGAGTGGAACACCTCTGCCGTCGGCCCCACCAAGCGCGCCCGGGCAGACGATCTCATCCGCCGCCTGCGCACCTCGTTCGCCTCCGGCGGCATGCTGCATTACGGGCAGGGCAAGTGGTATCCGGGCGAAAGCCTGCCGCGCTGGACCTTCTCGCTCTACTGGCGCAAGGACGGCAAGCCGATCTGGCGCAACCCCGATCTGGTGGCCCGCGAGGTGCCGATGAAGCCGGCGGGCGAGCCGGAGGCCAGAGCGCTGGCGCAGGGGCTGGCGGAGCGCCTCGGCTTCGATGCCGATTTTGCCGTGCCGGCCTTCGAGGATCCGGCCTACTGGCTGATGAAGGAAGCCGAGCTTCCGGAAAATGTCGACGCGCTCGATTCGCGGCTGGAAAATGCCGAAGACCGCTCGCGCATCGCGCGCGCCTTCGGCCGCGGGCTGACCAAGGCCGCCGGCTATGTGCTGCCGGTGCAGCGCTGGAACGCGGCGGCCGGCTCCGGCTGGGTTTCGGAGCGCTGGGGCCTGCGCCGCGGCAAGCTGTTCCTCATTCCCGGCGATTCCCCGGTGGGCTTCCGCCTGCCGCTGAACTCGCTGCCGTGGGTGGCGCCGGCGGCCTATCCCCATGTCGTGCCGGCCGATCCCTTCGCCGAATTCGGCGATCTGCCGGACCCCGACGAGATCGCGCAGGCCTATGAGCGCACCTCCTATGCCGAGCGCCGCTCGCAGGTGCTGCAGCGCCTCACCTATGGCGCCAGCGTGCGCACGGCGGTTTCGGTGGAGCCGCGCGATGGCAAGCTGTGCGTGTTCATGCCGCCGGTCGGCACGCTGGAGGACTATCTCGACCTCATCGGCGCGGTGGAATCCACGGCGGCCGATCTGGGGCTGACGCTGCAGATCGAAGGCTATCCGCCGCCGCCGGATGCCCGCCTCAACGTCATCCGCGTGGCGCCCGATCCGGGTGTGATCGAGGTCAACGTGCATCCGGCCGCATCCTGGCGCGAGGCGGTCAACATCACCTCCACGCTCTATGAGGATGCCCGCCAGAGCCGCCTCGGCACGGAAAAGTTCCTCACCGACGGCCGTCACACCGGCACCGGCGGCGGCAACCATGTGGTGATCGGCGGTGCCAGCCCGCCCGACAGCCCGTTCCTGCGCCGGCCGGACCTGCTGAAGAGCGTGGTGCTCTACTGGCAGCGCCATCCGGCCCTGTCGTTCCTGTTCTCCGGCCTGTTCATCGGCCCGACCTCGCAGGCGCCGCGCCTCGACGAGGCGCGCACCGACGTGCTCTACGAGCTGGAGATCGCGCTTGCCAACGTGCCGGCGCCGGGGCAGGGGCCGGTGCCGTTCCCCTGGCTGGTGGACCGGCTGTTCCGCAACATGCTGACGGACGTGACCGGCAACACCCACCGCGCCGAGATCTGCATCGACAAGCTGTTCTCGCCCGACGGGCCGACCGGCCGGCTCGGCCTCGTGGAGTTCCGCTCCTTCGAGATGCCGCCGGATGCGCGCATGAGTCTGGCCCAGCAGTTGCTGATCCGCGCCCTGATCGCATGGTTCTGGAAGAACCCGCAGAGCGGATCGCTGGCCCGCTGGGGCACGGCGCTGCACGACAAGTTCATGCTGCCGCATTTCGTGTGGGCGGATTTCCTTGAGATCATCGCCGACCTGAAGCGCGGCGGCTACGAGGTCGATCCGCTGTGGTTCGAGGCGCAGCGCGAGTTCCGCTTCCCGTTCTACGGCGCTGTCGAGCACGGCGGCGTCGGTCTGGAACTGCGGCAGGCGCTGGAGCCCTGGCATGTGCTGGGCGAGGAAGGTGCCGTGGGCGGCACGGTGCGCTATGTCGACTCGTCGGTCGAGCGCCTGCAGGTGAAGGCGGAGAACTTCAATCCGCAGCGCCACGTCATCGCCTGCAACGGGCGGCGTGTGCCGATGCAGTCGACCGGGCGCAACGGCGAGTTCGTCGGCGGCGTGCGCTTCAAGGCCTGGCATCCGCCGTCAGGCCTGCATCCCACGCTGCCGGTCAACGTGCCGCTCACCTTCGACATCATCGACAGCTGGAACAACCACTCGCTCGGCGGCTGCGTCTACTATGCCGCCCATCCGGGTGGCCGCAGTTACGAGACCTTCCCCGTCAACAGCTACGAGGCGGAGGCGCGCCGCCTCGCCCGCTTCCAGCACCACGGCTACACCGGCGGCATGGTGATCCCGCCGCCGGAAGAGGTGACGGGCGATTTCCCGGCGACCCTCGACCTGCGCCGCCCGCGGATGGTGTGAGGCGATGGCAGCGGCAACCGGACAGGGAGCGGCGGCGCGGAAGGGACGGGCCAAGGGCTCCGGCCTTCTGTCGGACTATGCCGTCCTTCCGGGGGTCTTCGACGAGATGGTGGACGGCAACGGCCGTCCCCGTCCGCACTGGACGGCCTTCATCGCCCATCTGGAGGAACTGGGGCCGGCGGAGATTTCGCGCCGCTTCGAAGTGGCCGACCGGTCGCTGCGCGATTCGGGCGTGTTCTACCGGGTCTACGATCAGGCCGACGGCGGCGAGCGGCCCTGGCCGCTGTCGCACGTTCCGCTCATTCTCTCCGTCGACGAATGGAAGTCGCTGTCCAAAGGGCTGGTGCAGCGCGCCCGCCTGCTGGAGGCGGTGCTTCAGGATGCCTACGGCCCCGGCCGCCTTGTGACCGACGGCGTGCTGCCGGCCACCGCTATCGCCGGGTGCCCGGAGTTCCTGCGGCCGATGGTGGGGCTGAAGCCGGTCGGCGGCCGGCATCTGCGCATTTATGCCGTCGATCTCGGCCGCGGGCCGGATGGCAAGTGGTGGGTGCTGGGCGACCGCGCGCAGGCGCCCTCCGGCGCCGGCTATGCGATTGAAAACCGGCTCGCCCTGTCGCGTGCCCTGCCGGATATCTATCGCTCGCTGCAGGTGGAGCGGCTGGCGCCGTTCTTTCAGGCGTTCCGCGCCGGGCTGGCCGAACTGGTGCAGCGCGAGGATCCGCGGCTGTGCCTGCTCACCCCCGGCTCCCTCAACGAGACCTATTTCGAGCACGCCTATCTCGCCCGCTATCTCGGCTTCCTGCTGGTGGAAGGCGGCGACCTGACGGTGCGCGACGGCAATCTCTACATCCGCACCGTCGCCGGTCTGAAGCGGGCGGATGCGGTGCTGCGCCGTCTCGACGGCGATTTCGCCGATCCGCTGGAGCTGAACGCCCGCTCGCAGATCGGCGTTCCGGGGCTGGTGGATGCGCTGCGGCACAATTCGCTCGTCATGGCGAACTCGCTCGGCTCCGGGCTGATCGAATCGCGCGCGATGATGAGTTTTCTGCCGGCGCTCGGCGGCGCGCTGCTGGGCGAGGGGCTGGAACTGCCCAATGTCGCCACCTGGTGGTGCGGCCAGCCGGCCGAGCGCGAGGTGGTGCGCGACAATCTTGAGCGTCTTGCGATCGCCGCCGCCTTCGGCTCGCGCCTTCCCGGCCGGCAGGAGACGGGGGCGCTGCTGGGCGCCGGCCTCGATGCGGACGGCCGCAAGGCGATGCTCGATCTCATCGACCGGCGCGGCGTGGACGTGGTCGGGCAGGAGATCGTCAAGCTGTCCACCATGCCGGTGTGGAACAAGGGCCGGCTGGAGCCGCGCCCCTTCATTCTGCGTGTGTTCGTGGCAGCTACGCACGATGGCTGGCAGGTGATGCCCGGCGGGTTCTGCCGCCTTTCCGACGACCGGGATGCCCGCGCCCTCACCATGCAGCAGGGCGGTTCGTCGGCCGATGTGTGGGTGCTGGCGGGGGCGCCGGTGCCGGCCACCACGCTGCTGCCGCCGCCGGACCGCATGCCGATCCGCCGCGCCGCCGGCGTGCTGCCGAGCCGGGCGGCCGACAACATGTTCTGGCTCGGCCGCTATCTGGAGCGCGCCGAGGCGACGCTGCGGCTGGTGCGGGCGCTGACGGGGCGGCTCGGCGACACCGGCTCCACGGCCGACCGCGTCGGCCACCGCATCGTTGCGCTGCTGGAGGCGGAAGGGGCCGTTCCCGTCGGCCTTGCCTTTACCAACCCGATTGCGGCGGCGGAAGCCACGCTCGGCAACCGCCAGCTGCCCGGCGCCGTGCCGGTGCTGGTGGAAAACGCCAAGCGCACGGCCTCGGTCATCCGCGACCGGCTTTCGCCCGATGCCTGGCGCGTGCTGATCGAGACCGAGGCGCTGTTTGCCGGCAAGGAGCCGATCCGGGTGGAAGGCGATGCCTTCGAGCGCGCCAATGCGGCGCTGACCATGATCGCCGCGTTCTCCGGGCTGGCGCAGGAGAACATGAACCGCTCCATGGGCTGGCGCTTTCTGGAGCTTGGCCGCCGTATCGAACGCGGCATCGGCATCGCCATGGTGGTGCGGCATTTCGGCGTGCCGGAGGCTTCCGCCCGCTGGCTCGACATTCTGCTGGAACTGGCCGACAGCCAGATGACCTACCGCACGCGCTATATCGTGGCCGCCGCCCGTCCGCAGGTCATCGATCTCGTCGTGCTCGATCCCGGCAACCCGCGCTCGCTCGCCTATCAGGTCAACGAGATCGCGGATCATCTGGCGCTGCTGCCGGGCCTCGACGACGGCGGCCTCGTCAGCCAGCCGGTGCGCATTGCCCGCCGCCTGCAGACGCAGCTGCTCACGGCCGATGCCGCCGCCGTGAGCCTGACCGACGTCGCCGGGGTGGAAAGCCAGCTCATGGCGCTCTCCAACGAAATCGCGCAGCGTTATTTCACCCACCGCAGCCTGCCGGGCGTCAGCTGGGACGGTCTGGGATGATCTACGAGATCCGCCACGTCACCCATTATGCCTATGGCATGCCGACGCCTTTCGCCCGGCATGTGCTGCGGCTGATGCCCTGCGACCGGCCGGGCCTGAGGGTGCTGTCGCGGGCTCTCGTCGTTGAGCCGACGCCGACGGAGCGGCAGGATATCACCGACTTCTTCGGCAACGGCATGACCTCGCTGGCCATCGATGCCGCCCACGAGGAACTGCTGGTGACGATGGTCGCCCGCCTCGATGTCAGCGAGCCGGTGCTGCCGGACCCGGCCGCCACGCCCGATCTGGCGGCGCTGCGGGCGGCGGCCTTTGCCAGCGCCGATTGCGGGCCGCGCTCGCCCGCCCACTTCCTGTTCGCCAGCCGCCGGGTGCCGCTGGAACCGGAAATCCGCGCCTATGTGGCCGAAAGCGTGCGGCCGGGGCGGCCGGTGCTGGAAGCCGCGCTGGAGCTGAACGACCGCATCAACGAAGACTTCGCCTATGTTCCCGGTGCCACCGATACCGACACCCCGCCGGCCGTGTCGTTCCGCGCCCGCCACGGCGTGTGTCAGGATTTCGCCCATGTGATGATTTCCGGCCTGCGCGGGCTGGGCGTGCCGGCGGCCTATGTCAGCGGCTATCTGCGCACCATTCCGCCGGCCGGCCAGCCCCGCCTGCAGGGGGCTGATGCCATGCATGCGTGGGTTTCGGTGTGGTGCGGGCCGGAGGCCGGCTGGGTGGAACTGGACCCCACCAACGCCTGTGCCGCGGGGCGCGATCATATCGTGCTCGCCATCGGCCGCGACTATGCCGACGTCGCGCCGGTGGAAGGGGTGATCGTCACCTCCGGCGGCCAGCAGCTTGGCGTGGCGGTGGACGTGGTTCCGGCCGGGGACGAGGAAGACGCGGCCAAAGCCGCGGCCGCCCCCGCCGCGCCCGGGACCGCCGCGCCTGCGGCCGTGCCGCCGGCCCCGCCGCCGCCGGCTTTCTGAGCGCCCGCCGGCGGAGGTGCCGGCAGGGGCCTTGATTGTGCAAAAAGATTCGCTATCAGCAGGATCAGCCGCGTTCGGGGGGACGCGGCCGGGGGATATTTGCGGCCGGACCCGGCCACGGTGTGCGGCTGCCGGTGGCGGCACGGCCGGAGAGGGGCCGCCGTCAGGCATTTGTTAACCTTGTTCATGGCTTTATTAACCATACCAAGCCGATCCGGGCGGCGCCCGGGTCTGCCCGGCTCAAGCCGCTTTCTGTCAGGGGCCCCGATGCGCCGCGCGCTCGTTCTTTCTCTCGCGCTCATCGTGTCCGCGTGTGCCTCCGGCTATCGTGGTCAGGAGCCCGTGACGGCCACGATGGCCCGGCAGGTGCCGCCCACAGAGGCGGTGATCGTGCCGCCGCCCGGAGGGGCGGCGATCGTGGGCGTGATCGAAACGCGCTACAACAACGCCATCGAGCAGCAGATCGTGCTGGCCAGCGAAGACCCGCTGGAGGGCGAGAACTTCATCAGCGTGCGCATGTACGGTCCGGTCGGCAGCCAGCCGGGCGACCAGCGGCTGAAGTTCGACCGCCCGATGGTCGGCGACATCCAGCGCGAGATGCGCAAGGTGCTGCCCGACATGGGCATGTATGTGTCGTCCACCTACGTGCAGAATTTCTACGGGCCGTTTGCCTATGCCTTCGGGCGGCGCGGCAACACCGCGTGTCTGTTCGGGTGGCAGACGATCGAGGCCCATCGCAACCAGTTCAGCGAGCCCAAAGGCGGGCGCGGCAGCGTGGTGGTGCGGGTGCGGCTGTGCCGGGTGGGGGCGAGCGAGGATAACCTGCTTGCCTTCATGTACGGCTACACCCTGTCGAGCTTCTTCACCGCGCTGGACTGGAACCCGCTCGGCACGCCGCGGCCGGTCAATCCCGATGTCGGCCAGATCGGCGCGCCGATGCTGCCGACCCCGCAGGGCGT
>NZ_DAISHT010000107.1:0-11695 GCF_036822375.1 Pseudoxanthobacter sp.
GCCTGTGTGGCGGTGCCGGGCACGGCCACCGGCGTTTCGGCCGGCGCCTTCGCCGGCTCGGCCGGGTTGGCCCCCACCGGAACCGGGGTCGCCATCCGCGTCAGATCGGATTCGAGCCAGGCCGGCCAGACCGTCTTCGGATCGATGCGCACATAGCCCACACCCGGCACGCCGGTCTTCACATAGTCGATGTACTTCTCAACCAGCATCTGCGGCACGCGCAGCTTGACGCGGAACATCATCTTGCTGCGCTCTTCGGCCGTTTCCACCTGCTTGGGCGTGAACTGCGCCTTGGCGGAAACGAAGCTGACCGTGCCCGGCACCGCCCGGTCGGGCAGGGGCTCCAGCATGATGCGGGCTTCCTCGCCGATGCTGAGCTGGCCGGCATAGGCGGTGGGCAGGAAGATCGTCATGTAGATGTCGGAAAGGTCCAGCACCGTCAGCACCTTGCCGCCGGCGCCCACCACCTCGCCGGGCTCGGCAAGGCGGAACAGCACCCGGCCCACCCTGGGCGCGGTCAGGATGCCGTCGGCAACCTGCTGCTGAAGCTGGTCGACATTGGCAAGCGCGCTTTCGATGGCCGCTTCGGCCGCCAGTTTGCGGCTCTGGGCGGCGGCGAGGCCGGCCTCGGCGGTGTCGCGCACCGATTTCAGGTTGTCGACCTTCTGCTGCGGCACGAAATTCTTGCCGAGCAGCACGAGGTTGCGCTCATATTCCGTGCGGGCGAGCTGAAGCTCGGTCTGGCGCTGGGCGATGACGAATTCCGCCTCCGCCTTCGTCTGCCGGGCCTGCTCCACCTGCGCCTTGGCGGCGGCCAGCTGGGCCTCCAGTTCGCGGGTGTCGAGGCGGGCCAGCACCTCGCCCGGCTGCACCAGATCGCCTTCCTGCACTTCGATGGAGGCGATGCGGGCCGGATATTTCGCCGCGATGTCGATCTCGGTGGCCTCGATGCGGCCGTTGCCGCTGACGATGCCCGGCGGCAGGGTCGGGCGGTTCAGCCAGTAATGCACACCGAAGGCGCCGGCCACCGCAACGACGGCCAGCACCACAACCACCCGCACGATATTCTTCATCAGGCCCGAACTCCGCTCAGCTGCGGCACCAGCACGGCAGCTCCCTGAAACCGCCCGGCCCGCAGATCATCCAGTGCCACCCCGGCCTTGTCGAGCGGGTAAATGTGCGTGGTCATCACGATGCCGGCCCGCGGCGCCAGTGCCAGAAACTCTGTCGCATCCCGGCGTGTCAGATTGGCGACGGAGACGATGCTGCGTTCCTCCCACAGGATGCGATAGGGAAAGCCCGGAATGTCGCTCATGTGGATGCCGCCGCACACCACCCGGCCGCCCTTCTTCACCGCTTTCAGCGCCAGCGGCACCAGAGCGCCGACCGGCGCGAACAGAATGGCGGCATCGAGCAGCGCCGGCGGTGCCTCTTCCGAGGCGCCGGCCCACACCGCGCCGAGCGACAGCGCCAGCTGCTGCGCGTCCGTGTCGCCGGCCCGGGTGAAGGCATAGACCTCGCGGCCCTGCCAGCGCAGCACCTGCGCCAGAATGTGTGCGGCCGCGCCGAAACCATAGAGCCCGATGCGCCGGCCGTCGCCGGCCGCCTTCAGCGAGCGCCAGCCGATGAGGCCCGCGCACATCAGCGGCGCGGCGGCCACCGGATCGTCGAAGCCGTCGAGAGGAAAGCAGTAGGCGGCATCGGCGACCGTCAGTTCGGCAAAGCCGCCGTCGCGGGTGTAGCCGGTGAAGACCGGTTCGTCGCACAGGTTCTCGTGCCCGTCGGCGCAATAGGCGCAGTGGCCGCAGGTGTGGCCGAGCCAGGGAATGCCCACCCGCCGGCCGGGCGTGAGCCCGTCGCCCACGCCGGGGCCGACCTTGTCGATGCGGCCGACGATCTCGTGGCCGGGCACGAGCGGCAGCTTCGGCTGGGTCAGGTCGCCGTCGACCACATGCAGGTCGGTCCGGCAGACCGCGCAGGCTTCCACCCGCACCCGGATCTCGCCGGGGCCGGGCTCCGGGTCCGGCAGGTCGCGCAGGCGGAGGGGGCTGCGCGAAGCCTCGAGCACCATGGCTTTCATGGCTCTCACCTTCCTCGCAAAAGCGCCGCCGGGGCGGTCTGCCCGCCCCGGCGGCCGGATTTCGGCGCCGCGATCAGCGGCTGTAGGGGCCGTCCATGTCCGGCGGCATCATCACCACGCCCGACATCGGCTCGATCCAGACCAGATGATCGGTCACCGACTTCACACCCGGCACCGCCTCGGCCGCCACGCGGGCCGCGGCGCGGGTGCGCTCGTCGTAGATCGTGCCTTCCAGTTCCACCACGCCGGCGCGCACATGCACCTCGATGAAGCCGTCGCGGCCCCACGGGTGACGGCCGAGTTCGGCGCGCACCGCCTCGCGGATTTCCGTGTCGGTCATCTCGCCGCTCTGCTGGCGGGCGAATTTGGCGGCCAGCGCACGCAGCAGATCGGCCCGCGACATGATGCCGACGAGACGGTCGTCTTCCACCACCGGCAGGCGCTTGATGGCGCGGCGGTTCATGATGTCGACCGCGTCCACCAGATCGGTGTCGGGCGTGACGGTATCGACATCCGTCGTCATCACGTCATCCACCTTGGCGCCGTGCGAAAGCACGTAGTCGGCGGCTTCCTTGCCGGGGGTCATGAGCAGGCTGCGCCACCACGAAACGCGGCGCTCGGTGCCGAGTTCGGCCCGACGGATCAGGTCGCCTTCGGTGACGATGCCGACGAGCTTGCCGTCGTCGAGCACCGGCAGGCCGCTGATGCGGCTCGACAGCATGAGATTGACTGCTTCCGCGACCGTGGTCTGCGGGCTGACACCGATGACCCCGCGGGTCATCACGTCGGCGACCTTCATGGAAAATGTCCTCCGTTCAGCACCGGACGCGGGCGCCGGGGTACTCGTCGGCCCGCCGATCAGGGCGTGATGGCCACTTTGAGCACGCCGTCGCGCTGGTGCGCAAACAAATCATACGCCGCTTCAATGTCATCCAGTTTGAAGCGGTGCGTCACAAGGGGTTTGAGGTCGACCCGGCCGGAAGCCACCACCGACTGCAGGCGCCGCATCCGCTCCTTGCCGCCGGGGCACAGGGTGGTGACGATGCGGTTGTCGCCGAGGCCCGCGGAGAACGCGGTGAGCGGAATGGTGAGGTCGGACGAATAGACGCCGAGGCTCGACAGCGTGCCGCCGGGCCGCAGCACCCGCAGCGCCGATTCGAAGGTCTTCTGGGTGCCGAGCGCCTCGATGGAAACATCCACGCCGCGTCCGTCGGTGATCTCCATGATCGCCTCGACGGTATCGGCGGTGCGGAAATCGACGGTGTGCGAGCAGCCGAGCGTGCGGGCGATGGACAGCCGTTTTTCCACGGTGTCGACACCGATGATGGTGGTGGCGCCCATCAGCTTCGCGCCGGCAACCGCGCACAGGCCGATGGGGCCGAGCGCGAACACCGCCACCGTGTCGCCGATCTTCACCGCGCCCGATTCGGCGCCGGCAAAGCCCGTGGACATGATGTCCGGGCACATCAGCACTTCCTCGTCGCTGAGGTGGTCGGGCACCGGGCTGAGATTGAGGATGGCGTCGGGCACGCGGATAAATTCCGCCTGCGCGCCGTCGATGGTGTTGCCGAACTTCCATCCGCCCATGGCCTTGAAGCCGTGCTTCGTGCCCGGCCCGTCCTGGGACGAGCAGCCGCAGAGGCAGGCGAACGAATGGCCGCTCGGCGTGATGGCGCCGGTAATGACGCGCTGGCCTTCCCGAAAGCCGGTGACGGCCGAGCCGAGCTTCTCGATGATGCCCACCGGCTCATGGCCGATGGTGAGCCCGCGGGCGACCGGATATTCGCCCTTCAGGATGTGGACGTCGGTGCCGCAGATGGTCGTCGTCGTGATGCGGATCAGGGCGTCGTTCGGGCCGATCTCCGGCACCGGCTTCTCATCGAGCACGATGCGGCCGGGTTCGGCGAAGATCGCGGCCTTCATTTTGGCAGCCATGGCTTTTCCTCGTTGTCCCGTTCCGGTGCGGGCCGTCCGGTCCGCCCGGAATTCTGTCGGTTATGGTCGTCTCCCGGCGCTTCGTTCCGGGCCGGTCGCGCCAACCGGTGCCGCCGGTATCAGACCGGATCGGACGCGATCACGCGGAAGGTGTGCATGCCGTCGCTCTCGTGGACCGAGATATATTCCCCCGGCACGAAATGCTCGGCATCGAAGCGATAGCCGGCCTCGTCGCCGAGACCGGCATCTTCCGGATAGCGGAAGGCCCAGCTGCCGCCGGGCCGGCGCACCAGATGGCCGATGCTCTGGTCGCCGTGGCGCTGGCGCACCACGCGGCAGGCCTCGCGGTGCTCGTGCCACAGCGCCGGCGACAGCCGCCCGTCGTCGTCGAGCGGGGCGATGAAGCTGTAGGTGTGGGTGCGGCTGCCCTCGGGGTGGTGGGGCTCGCGGGCCAGATCGAGGCGGACCCGGCGGAACGAATCCGGCACAGCGGCGGGGCTCGCGGCCGGGCTGGCGGCGGCACGGCCAGGGGTGCCGGCGGGGGCGGTGGTGGTCATGACGGGCCTCTTGTGGCAGGGCCTTGGTCGGGCCGCGCCCGCCGGGTTCCGCCCGCGGGCGCGGCACGTTCGGGGCAGGGGCCGGCGGCTCTGCCGGTCCGCTGCGATCTGTCGTAACGTCCCCCGCGGGCGGCCACTTTCGGGCCGTGCGGCCCGGGGGCGGGCGGCCCGGAGGCCGGGGCGCTCAGCCGTCGAGGCGGCGCAGCGCCGAGCGGTTGCGGATAACGATGCGGCGCGGGCTGCGGAACGCGATCACGCCGCTGGCCTCAAGCTGGGTCAGGGTGCGCGACACGGTCTCGATGGTGAGGCCGAGGAAATCGGCCATGTCCTGACGCGACATCGGCAGGTCGACGGCATCGTCGCTGGCGAGATCGCCGAGGAAGCTCGCCACCCGCTCCTGCGCGGTCTTGCGGCCCAGCAGCAGCACATGTTCCTGCGCGCGCTCCAGCTCGCGGCTGGCAAGGCCCCACAGCGCCTGCGACACTTCCGGGTCGCGCCCGGCCAGCGCCAGAAGCGCGCTGCGGCGGGCCAGCCGCACCGTGACGTTGGTCACGGCTTCGGCCGAGAAGCGGTGGCTGCTGCCGGTCTCCAGACCGAACAGCGCACCGGGACGGTGGAAGGTTTCGATCTGGCGGCGGCCGTCGTCCATCAGGCGGCAGATGCGCACGGTGCCGGCGACGAGATAGTGGACATAGTCCGCCGGCTCGGCCTCGCCATAGAGCTCCGAGTTACGCTCGAAGGGCACCATCATGTCGCTTGCGACAAAAAGATCGGCCATCGCCTGCGGAAGCTCGCCGGCCGGCTCCAGCGCCGGCTGGGCGGGACGATGTGCGGGAAACGGCAGCACGGCCGCGCGCTTGGGCTGAACGGCGTGCTGTTCGGCAGTGGCGTGCTGCATGGTTTCTGGCCCTGTTCCAAATGATCCTTGTCAAAAAATCTAGGCGGAACGGATGCGGGCCGAAATTCGGTTTGCCTCTTAAGGAAAACCCCGTAGTGGCCGGCGCGGGGCCGGAAATGCAACCGCCGCCGGGCCCTTGCGGGCGGCGGCGGCGGGAAACGGGCACAGAAAACGGGCCGTGGAAACGGGCAGCCCCGGCGGGGCCTCAGATGTCGAGATTGGCAACGCTCAGGGCGTTGTCCTGAATGAACTCGCGGCGCGGCTCCACCTCGTCGCCCATCAGCTTGGCGAAGATGTCGTCGGCGTCGTCGGCCTCTTTCACCTTCACCTGCAGCAGCGAGCGCACGTTGGGGTCGAGGGTCGTTTCCCACAGCTGCTCGGCGTTCATCTCGCCAAGGCCTTTGTAGCGCTGCAGGCTGATGCCCTTGCGGCCGATGCCGTAAACGGCGTCGAGCAGCGCCAGCGGGCCGTGGATGGTGAACCGCGCGTCCTTGCGCATCAGCGTGGCCGCCTCGCCATAGACGTCGGCGAGGGCTCTGGCGTGGCCGTCGAGCTTGCGGGCGTCGGCGGAGGCGAGCAGGGCGGCATCGATCATGGCCGTCTCCTTCACGCCGCGCACCGTGCGTTCCAGAATGAGGTCGCCTTCCTCGTCGACCCGGCCGGTCCAGCCGCGTTCATATTCCTCCGCCAGCACGTCGAGCCGGGCGGCGATGCGGTCGGCCGCGCTCTGAGCGCGCGCCGGATCGGACAGCAGACCCGCGTTGAGGGCGCCGGCGATGGCCGCCTGTTCCACCACGTCGCGGCGGTAGCGGGTGTGCAGCCCCTCAAGCAGGAAGCGGATGCGGCGGGCTTCCTCCACCGCGGCGCGCAGGTCGGCGCCGGTGCGCACCTCGCCGTTGGCCAGACTGAGCCGGGCATCCTCGGTGCCGGTGGAGATCAGGTAGTTCTCCATCGCCGCCTCGTCTTTGAGGTACTGCTCGGAGGTGCCGCGGCGCACCTTGTAGAGCGGCGGCTGGGCGATGTAGAGGTGCCCGCGCTCCAGAATCTGCGGCATCTGGCGATAGAAGAACGTCAGCAGCAGCGTGCGGATATGGGCGCCGTCGACGTCGGCGTCCGTCATGATGATGATCTTGTGGTAACGCAGCTTGCCGACGTCGAATTCTTCCTTGCCGATGCCGGTGCCGAGTGCGGTGATCAGGGTGCCGATCATTTCCGACGACAGCATCTTGTCGAAGCGGGCACGCTCCACGTTCAGAATCTTGCCGCGCAGCGGCAGGATCGCCTGATTGGCGCGGTTGCGGCCGCTCTTGGCGGAGCCGCCGGCCGAATCGCCCTCGACGATGAAGATCTCGGACTTTGCCGGATCGCGCTCCTGACAGTCGGCCAGCTTGCCGGGCAGCGAGGCGACGTCGAGCGCGCCCTTGCGGCGCGTCAGCTCGCGCGCCTTGCGGGCCGCCTCGCGGGCCGCCGCCGCCTCCACCACCTTGGCAACGATCTGCCGGGCCTCGGCCGGGTGCTCCTCAAGCCAGGTGCCCAGCATGTCGCTGACGATGGCTTCCACCACCGGGCGGACCTCGGAGGACACCAGCTTGTCCTTGGTCTGGGAGGAGAACTTCGGGTCCGGCACCTTGACGGACAGCACGCAGGTCAGCCCCTCGCGGCAATCGTCGCCGGAAAGCCCGACCTTCTCCTTCTTGGAGGTGCCGGAGGCTTCGGCATAGCCGGTGATCTGGCGCGTCAGGGCGCCGCGCAGGCCGGCAAGGTGGGTGCCGCCGTCGCGCTGCGGGATGTTGTTGGTAAAGCAGAGCGTGTTCTCGTGGTACGAATCGTTCCACTGCAGCGCCACCTCGACGGTGATGCCGTCGCGCTCGCCGCGCATGAAAACCGGCGCCGGGATCAGCGGATGCTTGGTGCGGTCGAGCCAGCGCACAAAGGCTTCGAGGCCGCCCTCGTAGTGCAGCTCCTCGCGCTTCGGCTCCACGCCGCGGCGGTCTTCCAGCAGAATGCGCACGCCGGAATTGAGGAAGGCGAGTTCGCGCAGCCGCCGCTCCAGCGTGGCGAAATCGAACTCGATGTGGGTGAAGGTTTCCGGGCTCGGCATGAAGGTGACCGCGGTGCCGGTGCGGCCTTCCGCGGGGCCGGCGACCTTCAGCGGATGAACCGCATCGCCGTGCTCGAAGCGCATGGCGTGCTCATGACCGGCGCGATAGATGCGCAGTTCCAGCCATGACGACAGCGCGTTGACCACCGACACGCCCACGCCGTGCAGACCGCCGGAAACCTTGTAGGAATTCTGGTCGAACTTACCGCCGGCATGCAGCTGGGTCATGATGACCTCGGCCGCCGACACGCCCTCTTCGGGGTGGATGTCGGTGGGAATGCCGCGGCCGTTGTCGGTGACCGTGCACGAACCGTCGGCGTTCAGCGTCACCGTCACCCGGTCGGCATAGCCGGCAAGGGCCTCGTCGATGGCGTTGTCGACCACCTCGTAGACCATGTGGTGCAGGCCGGAGCCGTCATCGGTATCGCCGATATACATGCCCGGCCGCTTGCGAACGGCGTCGAGACCCTTCAGCACCTTGATCGATTGGGCGCCGTACTGCTCGGCTCCGGTCACGGGATTTTCGGTCATGAGGGATTCGCTTGTGTCAGTCTCGTGGGGAGGCGGCGACCTTTTAATATAAGGCCTTGTCCGCAAAGTGGAAAGCGGCATTCCGCCGGCGGTGCGCAAGGGACCGTGGAACCCGGGCTTCTACCGCGCGAATGCGCCGACACCGCGGCGCCTTCAGCGCCAGGCGATGGCCGCGGCCGCGCCGGCCAGCGCCAGACCGGTCACGCGGTTCAGCACCGTGCGCGCCCGGGTGGAGACGAGGACCGCGCGGGCCTTCATCGTCAGCATGATGTAGCCGACGGAGACCATCGGCAGCACCACCATGACCACGCCCACCACCTCGGCGAACGAGAAGGCGGAGAGGCGGTCGAGATCGATCACGGTCGGCAGGATGGCCAGATAGAACACCATCGTCTTGGGGTTGCCGAGGGTGACGGCGAGGCCGGAGGCAAACACCCGCCAGCCGGCTTCCGCCGGGCGGGCGGCAACCGTCTCCTCGCCGGCGACGGGCGCGGTCCACATCTTCCACGCGATGAAGGCGAGATAGGCCATGCCCGCATATTTGATGATCTGGAACAGCATCTGGAAGGTGTGCGCGATGGCCGAAAGCCCCAGCACCGCCGCCAGCAGCCACACCAGATCGCCCGCCAGAATGCCGGCCGTGAAGGCCAGCCCGCCGCGCCATCCGCCGCCCAGCGTGCGCGCGATCAGCGCCGTCATGCCCGGCCCGGGCGAGGCGACGGCCAGCGCGTAGACCAGCGAGAACGCGACGAGGGCTGCGGGATCGAGGGCGGCTGACATGGGCATCTTCATCCTGAAGGGCGGCCGCGCGGGCGGCCTGCGGCGCCTTTTCGCACGGGGGGCCGTTTTTGTCACGCGGCGGGCAGGGGCGCGGCCTCAGCGCGACAGCGGCGAAAGCTGCCCGTCGGCGACCTGAAACTGCTGCGCCTCAGCGCCGGTCGCCTCGAACAGCGCGGCATCCGTGCCGGTCATCCAGGCCTGCGTGCCGAGCCCGGCGAGGCGCCGGAACAGCCCGGCGCGGCGGCGCGGATCGAGATGGGCGGCAACCTCGTCCAGCAGCAGCAGCGGCGTGCGGCGGGTGAGGCGGGAGACCAGCCGGGCGTGCGCCAGCACGATGCCGATGAGCAGAGCCTTCTGCTCGCCGGTGGAGGCGCGCGCCGCCGGCATGCCCTTGGCGGAATGCGTCACGGCCAGATCGCTGCGGTGCGGGCCGGTCAGCGTGCGTCCGGCTGCCCGCTCGCGCGCCCGGCCGTCGCGCAGCCGCGCGCGGAAGGCATCCTCGGCCTGCACCGCACTCATGCCGTCCATCAGCGCTTCGATTTCGCCTTCGAGGGCGAGTTCGGCCCGCGGAAACAGGTCGTCGGCTTCCGGGGCAAGCTCGGCGAGGCAGCCGACCAGTTCGCGCCGGGCCGCCGCCACCGCGGTGCCGAGTTCCGCGATCTCGATTTCCACGGCATCGAGCCACGCGCGGTCGGCGGCCGGATCGTCCAGCAGGCGGTTGCGCTGGGCGAGCGCGCGCTCATAGGCGGAAACCCGGCGACCGTGGCCGGAATCGATGGCGAGCACGAGGCGGTCGAGAAAACGCCGGCGGTCGCCGGGCGCCCCGGTGAACAGCCCGTCCATGGCCGGCGTCAGCCACAGCACGGCCAGATAATCGCCGAGCACCTCGGCGGAGCGCTGCTCCGTGCCGTCGATTCGCACCCGCCGGCTGCGCACGGTCTCTCCGGGCGGCGGAACATCCGTGCCGGTGCCGATGCGCACTTCGCCGTCCGGGGTTTCAAGCCGGGCGGCAAGGCTCCAGTTGCCGGGGCCGCCGATGCGCGCAAGCGCCTCAAGCGTGGCCCGCCGCAGGCCGCGGCCGGGCGAAAGCAGCGAGACGGCTTCCAGCAGATTGGTCTTGCCGGCACCGTTCTCGCCCACCAGCACCACGGCGCGCGAATCGAGCGTCAGGCTGAGGGCGGCGTGGTTGCGGAAATCGGTCAGTCCGAGGCGGGTGAGAAAGACCGCCCCGGCCCCGCGCCCGTCCGGGCCGTCATCGGGCGCTGCGTTCACACCCGCATCGGCATCAGCACATAGAGGGTGCTGTCGTCGCCGCCGTCCTGAATGAGGGTGGGCGAGCCGGGATCGGCCAGCCGGAACAGCGCCTCGCCGGAGGTGAGCTGGCTGGCGATGTCGAGCAGGTACTTGGCGTTGAAGCCGATTTCCAGCGGCGCGGCATCATATTCCACCGCCAGCTCTTCCGTCGCCGAACCCGAATCGGGGTTGTTGACGGTCAGCACCAGCCGGCCGTCGGCAATCGTCAGCTTCACCGCGCGCGAGCGGTCGGAGGAGATGGTGGAAACGCGGTCGACAGCGGTGGCGAACACGTCGCGCTCGACCCGCAGGTCCTTGTCGTTCCCCTGCGGAATCACCCGCGCATAATCGGGGAAGGTGCCGTCGATCAGCTTGGAGGTGAGCACCACGTCGCCGATGGCCACGCGAATCTTCGCCTCCGACAGTTCGATGGTCACGTCCGCATCGGGCTCGTCGAGCAGGCGCTGGATTTCGCCCACCGTTTTGCGCGGCACGATCACGCCGGGCATGCCGGCGGCGCCGGCCGGTGCCGGGCGCTCGGCCTGCGCCAGACGGTGGCCGTCGGTGGCCACCGCCCGCAGCCGCATGGCGCCGTCGCGCCCTTCCACGGTGTGCAGGTAGATGCCGTTCAGATAATAGCGCGTCTCTTCCGTGGAGATGGCGAACTGCGTGCGCTCGATGAGGCGCTTCAGATCGCCGGCCGGAAGGGTGAAGGCGTGGGTGAACTGGCCGGCGGTGAGATCGGGAAAATCCGTCTCCGGCAGCATCTGCAGGGCGAATCGCGAGCGGCCGGAGCGCACCGTCAGCGTGGTGCCGTCGCCGGAGGTCTCCAGCGACACCTCCGCTCCGTCGGGCAGCTTGCGCACGATGTCGTGCAGAATGTGGGCGGGAACGGTGGTGGCGCCCGGCCCCTCGACCATGGCCGGCACGGTCTCGGTCACTTCAAGGTCGAGGTCGGTCGCCTTGAGGCGCAGTTCGCCGCCTTCGGCCCGCAGCAGCACGTTGGAGAGAATCGGAATGGTGTTGCGGCGCTCGACCACGCGATGGACATGGGAGAGCGATTTGAGAAGGTGGGCCCGCTCCAGCGTCGCTCGCATGTCGTTCTTCCATCATGTCCGGGCGGCCGGATCGACAGAACGTGAACCGGACCGCGTGTTCCTGAAGGGGGGCCGCCGGCAGGGGCGGCCGCTCCGGCCCTGCAAGGGGCCGGGGGCGGAAAACTGCCTTTTATGGCGCTGAAATGCAAGCAGCCGCCTGTTCGGGCGGCCGCTCGCGGGGCCCCTCGCACGAGGGGCGGGGCGGGTTCGCAGGGCCGCCGGCTCAGTCGTCGAGCAGGCGCTTCAGCGTCTCGATCTCTTCCGCCGTGCGGGAATCGGTGCGGGCCAGTTCCTCGATCTTGCGCACCGCATGCAGCACGGTGGTGTGATCGCGGCCGCCGAACTGCCGGCCGATTTCCGGCAGCGAGCGCGGCGTCATGGTCTTGGCCAGATACATCGCGATCTGGCGCGGGCGCACGATGG
>NZ_DAISHT010000108.1:0-8939 GCF_036822375.1 Pseudoxanthobacter sp.
GGTCTGCAACAGACGGGTCAGCGCAGGCCGGGCGGAATGGTGCGGATGAGGCTGCCGGCGGCCAGACCGCCGTCCACGGTCAGCACCTCGCCGGTGATGAAACTCGCTTCCCCCGACAGCAGGAAGGCGATGGGACCGGCGATTTCGTCGGGCAGGCCGTAGCGCCGCTGCGGCACCTCGCCCAGCCAGGCGGCGCGCAGGTCGGCCCCGTGCGTGCGCGCCACCACCGGGCTTTCCACCGGCCCCGGTGCCACCGCGTTGACGCGGATGCCGACCGGGGCAAGCGCCACCGCCATGGCGCGCGTCAGCGCCACCAGAGCGCCGTGCGCGGCCGCAGCCGCCACCTGCCCGATGGCCCCGCGCAGCGCGGCAGTGGATGCGATGTTGACGATCGCGCCGCCATCCGGCATGTGCGCCACCGCCGCCTGAGCAACGGCGAAGGCGCCGACCACATCCACATCCAGCACCTGACGGAAGGTGGCCACCGCCAGATCCTCGAACGGCTCGTCGAGCGCAAGCGCGGCGGCGTTGACGAGGCCGTTGATTTCGCCCCACTCGGCTGCGATGCGGTCGATGGCGGCGGCAACGGCGATTTCGTCGGAAATGTCGATGGGCTCGCCGATCAGCCGTTCGCCGGCGTCCGCCATGGCATCCAGCGCGTCGTCGATGGCATCCTCGTCACGGTCGACGACCGCCACGCACCAGCCCTCGTCCACCAGCCGGCGCACGGTTGCAAGGCCGATGCCGCCCGACCCGCCGGTGACCACCGCCACCGGTCCCGCTGCCCGCCGCCCTGCCATGGACCCTCTCACGCGCTCCGCCGCCGGCATCGCGCCCGGCCGCCTTCATGACACAGCTTTGACACGCCGCTGCCGCGCCGTCGATGGCCGGTCGCAGGCGGCCTCATTCCACGAACACCGTCACGCTGTCGGCATCGCCGGCATCGTCCACCGCCGTCAGCCGCACGAAGCCGCGGCCGGCCACCGCAACCGAGCCGTCTGCCGCTGCGCCGCCGGCCTCGTGCCCGGTCAGCGACACCGGCCGGCCGTCCACGAACAGCGTCAGGGCGCCGGACGAGCCTTCCAGCCGGAAGGCGAGGGGCTGGCGGCGGCCGCTGCCATCCTCCAGCGCCACGCGGGCGCCGTCCGGCGGAAACACGAACCGCATGCGGCGCTGCTGCGAGGCGGCAACGGCCGGCCCTTCGGCCGCCGCGCCGAAACCGCGCAGCGGCGGCGGCAGGGTGGCGGTGGTGGCGATCAGGGCTTCGGCGGGGGCCCGCGGCAGCGGTGCGCGGCGCTCGCCGAGGCGGGCGAACGCCTCAAACAGAATGGGCGCCGCCGAGGCGCGCGCCACCAGCCCCGGCACCGCCGCGCCATCCGGCCGGCCGACCCAGACGGCAACGGTGTAATGGCCGTCGAAGCCGATGGCCCAGCCATCGCGATAGCCATAAGACGTGCCGGTCTTAAACGCGATGCGCCCGGCGCGGCCATTATCCGGCGGCGGGGTGCCGGAGAGGATATCGGCGACATACCACGCCGCCACCGGCGCCAGAATGCGCCGCGGCGCGGCAGCCGGGCCGGGCGCGGGCGCCGCGGCATCGATCACCAGATCGGGCACGAGGCCGCCGCGCGCCAGACCGGCATAGAGCGCAGCGAGATCGACGAGACGCACGCCGACCCCGCCAAGACCGATGGCGAGATTGGGCGCGGCATCGCGCGGCAGCTTCAGCACCGCGCCCGCCTCGCCGAGGCGGGCGGAAAGGCGGGCCGGGCCCACCGCCTCCAGCAGCGCCACGGCCGGCACGTTGAGCGACATCTGCAGTGCCTGCCGCGCCGTGACGGTGCCCTGAAAGGTGCTGTCGAAATTGCGCGGGCTGTAGTTGCCGAAGGCGGTGGGGCGGTCTTCCAGCAGCGTTTCGGGGTGGGCGAGGCCGGCCTCGAAGGCGAGGCCATAGATGAACGGCTTCAGCGTGGAACCCGGCGAGCGCAGCGCCGTGGTCATGTCGACATGACCGGCGCGGTCGTCCTCGAACAGCCCGGCCGAGCCGATATCCGCCAGAATGCGGCCGGTGGCGTTTTCCACCACCAGCAGCGCGCCGGAAACCCGCGGCCCAAGGCGCGGCACGCGCCCGGACAGCAGGCTTTCAAGGCTTTCCTGCAGAGTGGCATCGATGGTGAGGCGGTGCACGCTGAGGTCGGGACGGGCGGCCACCGCAGCAGCTGCAGCATGGGCGGCCAGCAGCGGAAAGTCACGCCGCGTCGCCGGCACCGGTTCTTCCGCCGCCTCGCGGGCCTCCTCCGCACTGATGATGCCGAGGGCGGCCACCCGCTCCAGCACGCGGTTGCGCGCCGCGCGGGCGGCGGCGGGAAAGCGATCCGGCCGCCGGCTTTCCGGCGCCTGCGGCAGGGCCACCAGCAGGGCTGCCTCGGCCACTGTCAGCCGGGCGGGCTCGCGGCCGAACCACGCCAGCGCAGCGGCCCGCACACCCTCCAGATTGCCGCCGAAGGGGGCAAGCGTGAGATAGCGGGCGAGGATGGCATCCTTGCCGGCGGTGCGCTCCAGCTTCAGCGCCGCGGCGATCTCCGTGAGCTTGCGCGAAACCGTGCGCTCGCGGCGGCCCTCCGTCAGCCGCACCGCCTGCATGGTCAGCGTGGAGCCGCCGGAAACGATGTGGCCGGCACCGAGTGCCTGCAGGGCCGCGCGCGCCAGCGCCTGCGGATCGGCCCCCGCATGGTCGCGGAAGCGGCGGTCCTCATAGCCGACCAGCATGGCGAGATAACGCGGATCGACTTCGGCCGGCGTGGTCGTCAGCCGCCAGCGGCCGTCGGCAGTCGTAAACGCGCGCAGCAGGCGCCCGTCCTTGTCCAGCACCACGGCGGAAGGCGCGGCGGGGGCGGGCAGCGGCGGCAGCGCGGCGACGAAATGCGCCGTTGCAGCCACCAGCCCGGCGGCCGCCGCGCCGGCTGCAAGCAGGCCCGCCGCCAGCCCCGCGGCAAGGCTGCGGCGCCGCAACAAGCACCGCCGGCCGGTCATTGCGCCGCAACCGCGATCTTGCCGGGAGCGGTGCGGGCAAAGCGCTCCGGCCGGTACATGTCTTCCGCCGCCGCGGCCGGCCGGGCAAAGCGACCGGGCGAGACCGCGCGCACCATGTAGGCCACCGTGACGCCGCGGGTCAGATCCGTGCCCGGCTCGAAAGCGGCGACGAAGCGGTCGTCGCGGAATTCCACATGGGCGGGATCGGCGGAAGGCAGCCAGGGGAAGCCGGCCAGATCGGCGGAGGAGACGAGGGCGGGATTTTCCACCTCGAAGCCGCCCGGCAGCAGGTCGGTGATCAGCAGGTGGCTGTCGCCCGGCTCGTCGGCCACCACGGTCAGAACCACCACGAAGCGGTCGTTCTGCCGGGCCTTCGTCACATCGGCCGGGTTGCCGTCCAGCGTGAAATAATCGCGGGCGAGCCGGAGGCCGTTGCTGGCCGCCGGCAGCGGCGCCTGCGGCACGCCGGCAACGGTGATCGCCACCAGCGCGTCGTCGGCCCCGGCATTGGCAATGCGCACCGGGCCTGCGGCGAGCTGGCCCGCCGACAGGCGGCGGAACAGCGCGCCTTCGTGGGGTTTGCCGTCGACGACGGTGCGCAGCGCCTTGTCGGCCGGACCGACGGCATTGGCGGCCACCAGCATCCACGCCGCTTCCTGCGTCGTCGGCGTCTCGCCGCCGGCGCGGGCGGCGGCGAGCGTATCGGTCAGGCCGGGCAGGCCGGCGGCATCGACGCCGGATTCCGCGGCAAGGGCCAGTGCCGCTGCGGTGTTGCGCGCCGGGGTGCCGAAATCGCTCCACGCGGTTTCTTCCGTGCCCATGCTGTCGGCAGCCAGCGTTTCGGCGGCAATGGCAAAGGTGCTGCGCGCCCGCGCATCGTCGCCATAAAGGGCGAGACCGGCGCCGATCTGCGCCTGTGCCAGACCGCTGCCGAAATCGTGGATACGGTCGTCGGCGAAATAGCGCAGGTCGCCGATGGAGGCGCGGCCGTTGCGCGCCAGCACATAGAGCGCGTAGGCGACCCCGCCGCCCTGACCGGCCTCGAAGTTCTGGCTGTAGGAGAGATCGTTCTGCAGCCGGTCGAGCGCCAGAGAGAACGCCCCGTCGGGCACCGCATGGCCGGCGGCGCGCGCCCGGGTCAGGAAATCGGCGATGTAGGCGTTGAGCCACAGATCGCCCGAGCCCGGCGTCCAGAGCCCGAACGAGCCCGACGGACTCTGGAACTGCAGGAGGCGGGCGATGGCGGCATCCACGCGGGCCTTGGCGGTGTGGTCGGGCGAAAGCCCGATGCTGTCGGCCACCGCATCGAAATAGAGCAGCGGCAGGGCAACGCTGGTGGTCTGTTCGGCGCAGCCATAGGGGTAGCGGTCGAGCATCGCCAGCAGCCCCGGCACGTCGAGCCCCAGCCCGGCGGACACGGAGAACGACAGGCTGGCGCTTTCCGGCTGCAGCCCGGCAAGGCGGTCTGTGCCGATCGACACGGTTCCGTCCTTTGCCAGCACCTCGACGGCGCGTTCGGTGACCGGCGGGGCGGCCGGGCGCACGGTGAGGCGGAACACCTGCCCCATGGTGGCCAGATTGACGCCGTCGGGCGCGGAAAGCGCCACCGACAGCGTGGCAAGGCCGGCGCCGGTTGCCCGCAGCGGCACGTTCAGCGCCGCGCGGCCCTTGCTGTCCAGATTCAGCATCGCCGGCACGTCGCCCAGCGCCACCGGCCCCTCGGCATGGACCTTCAGCGGATAGGACCCGGCCGGACCGGACACGTTGTCGAAATCGAGCCGGAAGCGGGTCTCATCGCCGGGTGCGAGCACGCGCGGCAGGCTGCCGGTGATCACCACCGGGTCGCGCACGGTGACATCGGCCGCCGCATTGCCGACCTTGTCCTGCGACCATGCCACCGCCATCACCCTGACCTGCCCGTTGAAGGCCGGCAGATCGAACGTGACGCTGGCCTTGCCATCCGGCCCGACCTTCACCGGACCGGAGAAGCGGGCCAGCAGGTCCTGCGTCGGCACATCCTTCGGCGTGAAGGCGCCGGCTTCGTCGCCGCCGGTGCGGATCGATCCGCGCACGGCGCCGAGGCTGTCGATCAGGGCGCCGTAGAGGTCGCGGATCTCCGCGCCGAGACGCCGCTGACCGAAGAAATAGGCCCTGGCATCCGGCGGCAGGTAGTGGGTGAGGTTGAGAATGCCGGCATCCACCGCGGCAACGGTGACATAGGCTTCCTCGCCCGCCCGCAGGCCGGTGACCGTGACCGGCACGGAGAGCGGGCCGCGCGGGCGCGCCTCCGGCGGCGTGCCGAGGCTGACGGCAAGGCCCGACAGGCTTTCGTCGAGACCCAGCCAGTCCAGTCCGATGGCCCGGGCCGGCATGCGGCCGGCGGCAACATCCATCGGCCGGTAGAGCATCACGGCCACATAGCTGCCGGGCCGCCAGCCTTCATCCACCGGGATCGGCACGGTGGCGCCGCCGGCCGGCACCTCCACCGCCTTCATCAGGCGCACGCCGTCGCCCACCACCGCAACGAGGGCGGTGCCGGCGAAATGCGGCGCGATCTTCAGCATCGCGGTGTCGCCGGGCCGGTAGCCGGCCTTATCGAGGCCGACATCGAGCAGATCCGGCGTTTCGGTGGTGGCGCTGAGGCTGACCCAGCCGGCCGAAAACTCCACGCTAGTGGCGGCCGTCGCCAGACCCGGTCGTGTCACCTCCAGCCGGTAGCGGCCGAAGGTGACCGGCGCGGCGATCCGCCCCGGCGTGCCGGCGGCAAGATCCAGCCGGCCCTCGGCCACCCGCTCGGTCGAGGTGGTGGTGTAATAATCCCACTCGCCGTCGCGGCTGAACCACTGGAACGAGCGGTTGACGCGCAGCAGCTGCCAGGTGACGCCGTCAAGGGCCGCCGGTTCGCCGTCGGGCCCGGCCGCGGCCACCTCGAACCCGGCCGTTGCGCCCTCGCTCACCTGATCGCCGGGGAACAGCGGCTTCACGCCGATGCGCGGACCGGCGGCGCGCACGGGCAGGGAGACGGTTTCTTCCACCGCCCGGCCGCCGGGCTCCCGCACCCGGAGGGCGATGTCGGCGACCAGCGGTTTCGTCGTCGGCTCCAGTGCCGGCAGCGGCACGGAAACGGTCGCCTGACCGTTCGCATCGAGGCGGCCGAGGTCGTAAAGCGGCCGGCGCACGGGCGTGAAGCCATCGTCGGCAAGGCCGAAGCGGTAGCCCGGGAAGCGGGCGAGACCGTCCGCCGGCTTCACGCTCACATCGCCCTCGATGCCGAGGCCGGCGGCGGGGGCGCCATAGAGATAGGCGGCGTCGAGCCGCACCGCGACAGGCCGGCCGGCGGCGATGGAACCGGCCGTCGTGGCAACCGACAGCTTCATCCGCTCGGGCACGAAATCTTCCACAAGGAAGGTGGTGGCGCCGATGGCCGCCGCCTTCGGGTCCGCGAAGGCCTCCGCCCGCCAGGTGCCGCGCATCGCAGAGGGGATGAGGTCGATATCGGCGGTGCGGCCGCCGAGCCCTCCGTCGGCCACCAGCAGGCGGCGGTAGACGACGCCGTCGGGCCGGCTCACCACCAGCGTCAGCGGCACGCCCTTCACCGCGCGCGCCTGTCCGTCGCGCAGCAATGCTGCGAGATGCACGGTCTCGCCGGCGCGGTAGACGCCGCGGTCGGCATAGACGAAGGCATCGAGCGGCCCCGGCGCAGCGCGGCCGGCCACGCCCCGGTCCGTCAGGTCGAAGCCCGGTGCCGACAGATCGAGAAAGGCGAAGTCGCCGCTGTCGGCACTGGCGGTGACGAGGGCCGGCGCCATGCCGCCCTTGCCGGCGGCGAGCGCGGCGGGGAACAGCGCATGGCCGGTCGCATCGGTGGTCGCCGTGCCCAGCACCTCGTCGTTGCGGGCGATGAGACTGACCTTCACCTTGCCCAGCGGCCGCGCGGTGCCGAGCGAGCGCGCGAAGGCATGAATGCCGTCCGACGACGAAACCGCCGCCAGTCCGATGTCGGAGACGATGAACCACTGGGTGGCGCGCTGGTCCCAGTTATCGGAGGGCACTTCGCGCGGGCGGGCGACCAGCACATAGATGCCCGGCCGCAGCTGCCCGGCCACCTGATCGACCGGGAAAGCCGTCGTGACTTCGCGGTTCAGTTCGCGCTTCACGTCCATCTCGCCGGACCACACGCTGGCGCCCTTGTTGTTGGCGAGATCCTCGATCTCGCCGGGCGAGAGCTGGCGGCGGAAATCGCCGCCGGCCACGGCGCGGGCCAGACTGCGGTCGCCGACCCACAACAGGTCGAGCGCCACGCCATCGGTGTTGACGGAAATGACCGGCACCCCGCGGGCACCGGTGCGCGGCAGCACATAGGCCGCGGACGGAAAACGCACCGCCGGCGCACGGTCGCGCACATAGACGGTGTAGCTGACCGGCTTCTGCAGCGTTTCGCCCACCACAGAAGGAATGCCGGCCCGCAGCGTGATGTCATAGCGCTGGCCGTGGGTGAGGCCGTCGATGCACAGTTCCGGCCCGCTCGCCGTCACCGCCGGGTTTGGCGTGCCGGCGAGCGAGACATATTTTGCCATGTCGGTGCGGCCTTTGGGCAGATCCTCGGAGAACTGCACGCACATGCGCGGGCTGGCGGCGTTGGCATCGACGGTATAGTCGAGCACGCGGAAGCCATAGTCATCGCGCAGCGCCTTGTAGCGGGCGGCAACGGCGGGCACGTTCGCCAGCGCCAGCGAGGCCCTGAGGCTGTCGATGGCCGGCCGCCAGCGCTGATCGGCGGCAAAGCCCTCTCCGGTCTGGGCAAGGGCGGCCGCCTGCTCGGCCTTCGTGGTGGCAAGGCGCAGGGCGACGAGGGCGGCGGAAAGACCGTCGCGCCGCAACGCGTAGCGGCGCTCGTAATCGTCGGTCTCCTCGCCGAGAAGCTGGCGGGAGAGCGCCAGCCAGCCGGCGGCGCCGCCCTGAAGCGTGCGGGCCGCCAGATCGGCCGCCACCTCGCCGGCATCGCGCTGCAGCCGCACAGCCGCGTTCATCCGCGCCCGGAAGGCATCGGCCTCGCCCATCGTGTCGGCGGGCAGAAAGGCCAGATCGGGCAGGGGCAGCGGCGCCTTCGCGGCGGCATTCGCCGCGCTCTTGTCCGTGGCCGCTTTGCCCCCTGCCGTCGCGGCCTTCGGCATCAGCCCGGAGACCGCATCGCGGAAGGCTTTCGGCTGTCCGGCATCGCTCTTCAGGAAACACCAGTTGGCGCGGGTGTTGAAGGTGAAAGCCCGGCAGGCGCTGTCGGCCCGGCAGGCGGCCTCGCAATCGTCCAGCGTCAGGTCGCGCAGGGTGCGGTAATCGAACCCCGGCAGATCCATGCCGGCCAGACGGCGCGCGGCCGCCGGATCGCCGGCGGCAAGCCCGGGGGCTGCGGCGGTCAGGGCGCCGGCCAGCATCACCAGCACGGCCGCAACCGCGAGACGGAACAGGGCCGGCGCACGCGCGGCGACCGCACTGCTGCCGCGCCCGGTGCGGGCGTGCCGCACGGCGTCTGGACCGGATTCCATGCTGCGCCTCCCAAACCGGCCGGCCCGTTGCTTCCGGCACGGCGTCCCGCTTGTCCGCGGGTTGCCTCTCAAACGGCGTTAACCATAACAGGTCCGCAGGCCGGAACAAACGCCGCCCGCGATTCGTCCCCGCCCCGCGGCGGAGGGGCGCAGGCCGGCGGCAAACGGTTCGGGCAGGGCAGGGTTCAGTCCGTCAGGGCCGGTCCGGGCGGGCAGGAAAACAGGGCGTCATAACAGGGTATCCGGGACGCAGGTATCCGGGACACGGACATCCGGGACGCGGGCATCCGGGACGCAGGCATCCGGGACGCAGGCATCCGCCCGCACCCGAAAGGCGGTGCGCGGGCGGCAGTCGTCCGGCGG
>NZ_DAISHT010000108.1:9039-11689 GCF_036822375.1 Pseudoxanthobacter sp.
GTCGTCCGGCGGTTTCAGCCGGCGTGGACGGCGAGAAAGGCCGCGATGCGGCTTTGTGTCTCTTCATCCCACAAAAGCGGGGCGTGCCCCTCGCTGGCCACCGTTATGGCCTCAAGGCCGGGATGGCGCGCCGCCATGGCGGCGACGGTTGCCGGCGAAAGGATATCCGACAGCGCACCGTGCACCGAAAGCACCGGCACGGCGGCAAGCGCATCGAAGCCGGGCCAGAAATCCGGCACATGCGCCTTCGGGTCGAAGGCGCCGAAGGCCACTTCCAGCGCGCTGTCGTAATCGTTCGCCGGCACGCCGTTGTCGTCGCGATAGATCTGGCGGGCATAGCGCTCCCAGCCGGCGGCATCGAGCGCGGGGAAGAGCGCGCCCTGACCCGCCTTCAGCGCGGCAACCGCCGCAGGCCAGCTCGCCGGCAGCGGGCGGCCGATATAGCCGGCAATCCGCACCAGGCCGGCATGTTCGATCACCGGGCCGATATCGTTGAGGATGGCCGCCGCGATCAGCTCCGGGGCGACGAGCGACAGCGTCATCATGACGAGCCCGCCGCGCGAGGTGCCGAGAAAGGCCGCGCGGGGCAGGCCGAGATGCTTCAGCGCCAGCCGCACGTCGGCCGCTTCCACCGCCGGCGTATAGGTTTCCACCGGCGCGAAGGACGAGCGGCCGCGACCGCGCAGGTCGAGCGCGATCACGCGCCGGCCGCGGGCGACAAGGGCGGCGGCAAGGTCGGCAAAGTCGCGGGTGCAGCGCGTCATGCCCGGCAGGCAGACCAGCGGCAGGCCGGTGGCGCCCGGCGGATTCCAGTCGGCACCGGCCAGCGGCAGGCCGTCGCTGCCGGCATAGGTGAAGGGTTGCGGTTGCAGCCCGGGCATGACACCTCTCCCTTTGTGTCGTGCGGGTTGTGCGGCCGGCGTGCCGGACCCGGCGCGGGGCGGCCGCGCCCTCATCTTCGGGGCAAGCCTAGACCGCCGCGACAGCGGCTGCAAACTGCGATGTTTACGGAGTCGGTTGCACCACCGCCGCGTTGTGGTGCAACGCTGTTGAAATCGGGCCGGCGGCTTTTCTTCGGGGCGGGAAGGCGTTAACCAAGGGGTTCGCCCCGTCCGCGCCGGCGGGCCCCTCACATCGTGCGGGGTCCGGGGCCTGCGCCGGGTCCCCCGCGTGCCCCCGCAACCGGTTTTCGCTGGATCCGGGCCGTTCCGACACGGAGATCCGCCCATGGAGGCAACCCGCCGAAAGGACCAGACCGGGCCGCTCAGCCGTATGGCTCCGCACAATGTGGAGCTGGAACGCCAGCTCCTCGGCGCGATCCTCACCAATAACGAGACGTTCTACCGCGTCTCCGACTTTCTGGAATCCGATCATTTCTTCGTGGATGCGCACCGGCGCATCTATGAGAAGACCTCGCAGCTCATCCGCGCCGGCAAGACCGCTTCGCCGATCACGCTCAAGACCTTCTTCGGGCAGGAAGAGCAGATCGCCGACCTGACGGTGACGCAATATCTGCTGCGTCTCGCGGCCGATGCCACGACCGTCATCAACGCTGAAGACCATGGCCGCCTGATCTTCGATCTGGCGCTGCGCCGGGCGCTGATCCACATCGGCGAGGACATGGTCAACGTGGCCTTCGATTCGCCCATCGAGGCGCCGCCGAAGAGTCAGATCGAGGATGCCGAGCGCCGGCTCTACGAGCTGGCCGAATCCGGTCGCTACGAAGGCGGTTTCCAGACGTTCTCCGATGCGCTGACCGCCGCGGTGGACATGGCGGCGGCGGCCTACGAGCGCGCCGGCGGCCTGTCGGGTCTCTCCACCGGGCTGACGGATCTCGACCGCACCATGGGCGGTCTGCAGCGCTCCGACCTCATCATCCTGGCCGGCCGTCCGGGCATGGGCAAAACCTCGCTGGCCACCAACATCGCCTATAACGTCGCCCGCAACTACAAGGCCGTGTTGCAGCAGGATGGCTCCATGAAGGCGGAGGACGGCGGCATCGTCGGCTTCTTCTCGCTGGAAATGTCGGCCGAGCAGCTCGCCACCCGCCTGCTGGCCGAACAGTCCGGCGTGCCGTCCTCGCTCATCCGCCGCGGCTCCATCGATGCCGACCAGTTCGAGCGGCTTGCGGTGACGGCGCAGGAAATCCAGACGCTGCCGCTCTATATCGACCAGACCGGCGGCCTCTCCATCGGCCAGCTTGCGGCCCGCGCCCGGCGGCTGAAGCGGCAGCGCGGGCTGGACCTGCTGGTGGTCGACTATCTGCAGCTTCTGCAGGGCTCGTCGCGCCGCTCGTCGGAAAACCGCGTGCAGGAAATTACGGAAATCACCACCGGCCTCAAGGCGCTGGCCAAGGAACTTGCGGTTCCCATCCTCGCTTTGTCGCAATTGTCGCGTCAGGTGGAATCGCGCGACGACAAGCGGCCGCAACTTTCGGACCTGCGCGAATCGGGTTCGATCGAACAGGACGCCGACGTTGTGATTTTCGTGTTCCGCGAGGAATATTACCTGAAGAACAAGAAGCCCAAGGAAGGCTCGGAAGAGTTCTTTACCTGGCAGACGGAGATGGAGAACATCGCCGGCGTTGCCGAGGTGATCATCGGCAAGCAGCGTCACGGCCCCACCGGCACCGTTCTGCTGCAGTTCGATG
>NZ_DAISHT010000109.1:0-11507 GCF_036822375.1 Pseudoxanthobacter sp.
CCATCGACAGCCACATCAAGCGGCTGCGCAAGAAGTTCAAGATGGTGGACGACGACTTCGACATGATCGAAACCCTCTACGGCGTGGGCTATCGCTTCAAGGAAGCGTGAGCGGCGCCGCAGGGCGGGCCGGCGGTCTCAGGCCGGACCGGGCAGCGGGGTGAAGGCGCGTGAGCGAGACGGCGCAGGAGCGGGGGAAAAACCCGCCGCAGCAAGGCAGTCCGGCGCCTGCCGCCGTCCGCGGTGCGGGCAGCGGGCGGGCGCCGCGGCGTCCGCGCCGGCGCTTTCTGTCGCGCCGGGCGTTCCTGCGGCTGTTCAGCCGGGTGCAGCGGTCCATCGGCGCGCACCTGTTCTCCTCGCTCACCCGGCGCATCGTCTTTCTCAACGTCGCCGCGCTGGTGGCGCTGGTGGCGGGCATTCTCTATCTCAACCAGTTCCGCGCCGGCCTCATCGATGCGCGGGTGGAAAGCCTGCTCACGCAGGGCGAGATCATCGCCGCGGCCATTGCCGGCTCGGCCAGCGTCGACACCAACACCATCACCGTCGATCCCGACCGGCTGCTGCAGATGCAGGCCGGCGAGGCGCCGGCGCAGAGCGACGACAGCCTGCAGTCGCTGGATTTTCCCATCAACCCGGAGCGGGTGGCGCCCATTCTTCAGCGCCTGATCTCGCCCACCAAAACGCGCGCGCGCATCTATGACCGCGAGGGCGTGCTGCTGCTCGATTCGCGCTATCTCTATTCGCGCGGCCAGATCCTGAAATCCGACGAGGCGGAGCCGGCCGGGCCGCAGCGCGGCGTGGTCGAGCGCGCGTGGGAGCGGCTCAAGGGCTGGGTGCTGCGCGGCGAGCTGCCGACCTATCACGAGCTTTCCGGCACCAACGGGCGCGGGTATCCGGAGGTTGAGCGGGCGCTCGGCGGCGCCCCGGCCAGCATCGTGCGCGTCACCACCGGCGGCGAGATCGTGGTTTCCGTTGCCGTGCCCATCCAGCGCGCGCGCGGCGTGCTGGGCGTGCTGATGCTCTCTACGCAGGGCGGCGATATCGAGGCCATCCTGCGGGCGGAGCGGCTTGGCATCCTGCGGGTGTTCGCGGTGCTGCTGGCGGTGTCGATGATTCTGTCGGTGCTGATGGCCGGCACCATCGCCGGCCCCATGCGCCGTCTGGCCAACGCCGCCGACCGGGTGCGGCGCGGGGTGAAGGCGCGCGAGGAAATTCCCGACTTTTCCGACCGCCACGACGAGATCGGCCATCTGGCGCGGGCGCTGCGCGACATGACCAGTGCGCTCTACAAGCGCATGGACGCCATCGAGGCTTTTGCCGCCGACGTGGCGCACGAGCTGAAAAACCCGCTCACCTCGCTGAAGAGCGCGGTGGAAACGCTGCCGCTGGCCAGAAACGATGCCTCGCGGGCGCGGCTGATGGATATCATCCATCACGACGTGCGCCGCCTCAACCGCCTGATCTCGGATATCTCCGATGCCTCGCGGCTCGATGCCGAACTCGCCCGCGGCGATGCCAGCATCGTCGATCTGGCCGCTGTGCTCGATGCGGTGGTGGCGGTGCAGAGCGGGCTCGTCAAGGATGGCAGCCTGAAGATCGCGCTCACCGTCGCGCCGGCCCGCACGGGCTCGCGGCCCTATGCCGTGGTCGGTCACGACAGCCGGCTCGGTCAGGTGTTCACCAATCTCATCGACAATGCCCGCTCGTTCTCGCCGCCGGGCGGCACCGTTCATGTCGCGGTGCGCCGCAGCGGCCCGGATGTCGAGGTGAGCGTGGAGGACGAGGGCCCCGGCATCCGCCCCGACCTGCAGGACCGCATCTTCGAGCGCTTCTATACCGACCGGCCGGAGAGCGAGGGCTTCGGCAACAATTCCGGCCTCGGCCTGTCGATTTCCAAGCAGATCGTGGAGGCCCACAACGGCACCATTCTGGCGGAGAACCGCTTCGGACCGGAGGACGCCGACGGGGTGCGCCCGGTGCTGGGCGCCCGCTTCGTGGTGCGCATTCCGGCGGACGAGCGGTGAGCGCGGTGCCGGTGGCGCTGCACGGCACGGCGCTGGCCGTGGGCGAGACCGGCGTGCTCATCCGCGGCCCGTCCGGCGCGGGCAAGACGACGCTGGCGCTGGACCTGATCGAAACGGTCTGCGCGCGCGGCGGCTTTGCCATTCTCATCGGCGACGACCGGGTGCGGCTGGCGCCGGCCGGGGGGCGGCTGATCGTGGCGGGCGAACCGGCGCTGGCCGGCTTCGCCGAGCGGCGCGGCCTTGGCGTGGTGGCCTGCGCGTTCGAGCCGGCGGCGGTGCTGGGGCTGGTGGTGGACCTCGTCGCGGCCGCGGATGTGCCGCGGGTGCCGGCCCCGGCGGAACGCCGGGTTGTGCTGGCGGCGGTGACGGTTGCGCGGCTGGCCGCCCCGCGCCGCTCGGCCGCGGCGGCCGGGCTGGTGCTGGCGGCGCTCGGCAATCCGGCCTGTGCCTTTGGCCACATGGCATCCTTCTGATCCACAATAACCCCGCGCGGCCGGGCTTTTTTGCTTGCAGTCGCGGCCAAGCTGACGAAATGTTGACCGACCGGCCCGTCCCCCCGACGGCCGGCCTCGGCCCCGCATTGCCGCTCCGGCGGCGGATCGGGCCGGGCGCAGCCGGGCGCGGAGCCGGTACTGTGTTGCGGAGACGCCATGATCGGTCTCGTCCTGGTCACGCACGGCCGCCTCGCCGAAGAACTGAAATCGGCCATGGAGCACGTGGTCGGGCCTCAGGCCCAGGTGGAGACCGTGTCGATCGGTCCGGAAGACGATGTCGAGGCCCGTCGCCGCGATATCGTCGATGCCGTCGGGCGGGTCTCGACCGGCGCGGGCGTCGTGCTGCTCACCGACATGTTCGGCGGCACGCCCTCCAACCTCGCCATCTCGGTGATGGACCGTGGCGGCGTGGAGGTGATTGCCGGCGTCAATCTGCCGATGCTGGTGAAGCTGGCCTCCGTGCGCAGCGATCTCGATCTTGCCGCCGCCGTGGACGAAGCCCGCAAGGCCGGTCAGAAATATATCAGCGTCGCCAGTCAGGTGCTGGCGGGTCAGCGCTGAGGCCGGTGCGGGGGAGGCGGCAGGGTGCCCAGCAACGCCCGTGAACTCGTCATCGTGAACCGTCGCGGGCTTCATGCCCGCGCGTCGGCCAAGTTCGCCCGTCTTGCCGAGGAATTCGATGCCGTCATCACCGTCAGCCGCGATGGCCAGAGCGTCGGCGGCACCTCCATCATGGGGCTGCTGATGCTGGGGGCCGCGCGCGGCTGCTGCATCTCGGTGGCCGCCGAAGGCCGCGAGGCCGATGCGGCGCTCGATGCCGTGGCCGCCCTCGTCGCCGGCCGTTTCGGCGAGGAAGACTGAGCGGCCGCCGGCCGCACGGCAGCAGGCGGCGTGGGCGACAGCCCCGGCGGCATTCGGGTTTTGCCTGCCACGGGGCCGCCCTCGTGATGGGCCCGTCACAGCCGGCCCGTCCGTCGCAGTCGGCCCTCAGGATCAACCCTCACGGCCAGCCCGTCACGGCTCGGCCGAGTTCCGGGGCGCCGCGCCGGGCCGGGCTTGCGGGTCCGGTGTCCCGGCCGGGTGCTCCGGCGTCATCTGCCTTGCCGTCTGCCTTGCGGCCTGCCGGGCCCGGTTTTTTGCTTGACGGCTGCGCCGGCGCGGCGTTTGCCTTGCCGGCGCCGGGTGCGTGCCGCAGGCCCGCGGGGCCTGTCCGCGGCCTCCTCCCGGCTTCGTCCTCTCTTCACCCGTCCGTTTCCCGCCTCCGCGATGGTGTTGCCATGGCTCCGATCGATTTTCCGCCGGTCGACCTTTCCCGTCTGACCGGCTACGGCCGCACCCGCACCGACCGGACCGCCGAGCGCCGCCACGATGCGGCGTGGATCGAGGCGCTTTGGCAGCAGCCCGAGACCGGCGTGGTGCTGGTGGCGGCGGACCATGTGGCGGTGGCCGGCGATCCGCCGGTCATCGTGCGGCCGGCGGCGCTGGCCCGCAGCCTTGGCCGCACGCTGGAAGAGGCGGTGTTCCTGGGGCTGGAGGACGGGCAGGGGCGCTTCGCCGTGCCCTTCACGCTGGAGGAAGCCGCGCAGCTTGGCGAGGCGACGGCCGATACCCGCTCGCTCGCCTCCGAAGGGCGGCTCGCCCCCGACGAGCAGGGCCTGCTGGCGCAGGCCCGCAGCCTCGTCTACTGGCACCAGAGCCACCGCTTCTGCTCGGTGTGCGGCAATGCGACCCGGCTCACCGAGGGCGGTTACCGGCGCGACTGCCCGGCCTGCGGCGCCCATCACTTTCCCCGCACCGATCCGGTGGCGATCATGCTGGTGGTGGACGACGAACGCTGCGTGCTGGGCCGGCAGGCGCGCTTCGCGCCGGGCATGTACTCCTGTCTCGCCGGCTTCATCGAGCCGGGCGAAACCATCGAGGACGCGGTGCGCCGCGAGGTGCGCGAGGAAAGCCACATCCGCGTCGGGCGCGTGCGCTATCTCGCCAGCCAGCCCTGGCCGTTTCCCGCCTCCCTCATGATCGGCTGCCTCGGCGAGGCGCTGACCCGCGACATCCGCCGCGACGACGCGGAACTGGAGGACTGCCGCTGGTTCTCCCGCGATGAGGTGCGCGCGATGCTGGAGGGCACCCACCCCGAAGGGCTGACGGGGCCGAAACCCTTCGCCATCGCCCATCACCTGATGGCCGCATGGGTGGCGGGCGGCTGAGGGGCGCGGCGATCGGCCGGGTGCCGGATGTCACATGACTGTCATATGACAATGCTCTGGATCGCGCGACGCCGCCGGACTGACAGGATAAACGCCCGTTTTCCCGGTCTCTCCGGCACAAGGCCCGCGCGGCATATGACAGCCGCCGGCGACTGCGACGGCCCGTTGCCGCCTCACAAGACCGCATGACCGCATGGCGCGGTCGTCATAACCCGGATTTTCCGATGCAGGCCCCGACCAGACAGGGCGAGCCGACGACCGAGGCAAGCCAGAGCGCGCAGGCCGACCGGACGGCGGAGGCCACGCCGGCACCCAAACATGCGGCCCGGCGCGGCAGCCACCGCGCCGCATCCGGCCATGGCGCTGCGGCCGGCCACACCGGCCGCCGGTTCGACCGCAAGCCCTCGCGCGTCGGTGTCGCGCTGTTTCTGGTGCTGCTGGTCGGCGGGCTGGCCTACTCGGTCTGGTCGATCGCCGCCGACATGGCGGCCACCGGCACCGCGCCGCTGGCGCTGGTGCCCTATCTGCTGCTCGGCCTCGCGCTGATCGTGGCGCTGGGCTTCGAGTTCGTGAACGGTTTTCACGACACCGCCAACGCGGTGGCCACCGTGATCTACACCAACTCGCTGAAGCCGCACTTCGCCGTGGTGTGGTCGGGGGTGTGGAATTTCGTCGGCGTCATGCTGTCCAGCGGCGCGGTGGCCTATTCCATCATCACGCTGCTGCCGGTGGAGCTGATTCTGCAGGTCGGTTCCTCGGCCGGCATGTCGATGGTGTTCGCGCTGCTGATCGCGGCGATCCTGTGGAACCTCGGCACCTGGTATCTGGGCCTTCCGGCCTCGTCCTCCCACACCCTCATCGGCTCCATCATCGGCGTCGGCATCGCCCATCAGCTCATGCAGGGGGCGGGCGCCACGGCGGGGGTGGACTGGTCGCAGGCCGCCAAGGTCGGCTGGTCGCTGCTGATCTCGCCGGTGGTGGGCTTCGTGGCGGCCGCGCTGCTGCTGCTGGTGGCGCGCCTCACCCTGCGCAATCCGGCGCTCTACCGCGAGCCGGAGGGCAACCGCCCGCCGCCCTGGTGGATCCGCAGCCTGCTGGTTCTGACCTGTACCGGCGTTTCGTTCGCCCACGGTTCCAACGACGGGCAGAAGGGCATGGGCCTCATCATGCTCATTCTGATCGGTATCGTGCCGACGGCCTATGCGCTGAACCGCACCATCGATCCGGCGCAGGTGGCGCAGTTCCGCGCCCTGTCGCTCGTGACGCAGAGTTCGCTGCAGGGCTATTTCGGCAGCGCCCCGCGCCCGCAGGACCCGCGCGCCGTGCTTTCCGCCTACATCGCGCGCCACACCTACGAGCCCGCGGTGGTGCCGGCGCTGTCGGCCGTGATTGCCGATGTGACGACCCTCGCCAGCACCGACAGCGCCTTCGACCGCCTGCCGGCGAGCGAGGCGCGCAACATGCGCAACGACATGTATCTTGCCGCGCAGTCGATCACGCTTCTGCTGAAGACCAATCCCACCGGCTTCAATGCCGAGACGCGCGCCAGCCTGCAGGCGCTGGGCAGGGCCTTCGACCATGCCACCAAATATATCCCGCTGTGGGTCAAGGTGGCGGTGGCCATCGCGCTCGGCCTCGGAACCATGGTCGGCTGGCGGCGCATCGTGGTGACGGTCGGCGAGAAGATCGGCAAGTCGCACCTCACCTATGCGCAGGGCGCCTCGGCGGAACTGGTGGCTATGACGACCATCGGCGCCGCCGACATGTTCGGCCTGCCGGTTTCCACCACCCATGTGCTGTCGTCGGGCGTGGCCGGCACCATGGCGGCCAACGGCTCGGGCCTGCAGATGCGCACCGTGCGCAATCTGGCGCTGGCGTGGGTGCTGACGCTGCCGGCGGCCATCGTGCTGTCGGCGCTGCTTTATGTGGCCCTGCGCCACCTCGTCTGAGGTGGGCGGGCGGCGCGGCGGCCGATTTGCCGTTGGCGCGGGCGCCGAATTCCAATATCCCGTGAAGACGTCTGCGGCCCGGCGGCCCCGCTTTGCGCCGCGCCGCCCCACGGAACTGACCTGCCATGCTGTTTGCGCTGCCTTTTCCGGCAATCGATCCCGTCCTGATCGAGGTCGGCCCGTTTGCCATCCGCTGGTATGCGCTGGCCTACATCGCCGGCATCGTGCTGGGCTGGTGGTATATGAAGCGCCTGCTGGCGAACCCGGCGCTGTGGGCGGGCACGCCCCATCCTCAGCCGGCGGTGATCGACGATTTCGTGCTGTGGGCCACCCTCGGCATCATCCTCGGCGGCCGCATCGGCTATGTGCTGTTCTATAATCCGGCTTATTTCTTTGCCAACCCGTGGGAAATCCCGGTCATCTGGGGCGGCGGCATGTCGTTCCACGGCGGGTTTGCCGGTGTCGTCGTGGCCATGGTGCTGTTCGCGCGCACGCGCGGCATCCGCATGTGGACGCTGTTCGATCTGGCCGGCGCGGCGGCGCCGTTCGGGCTGTTCTTCGGCCGCATTGCCAATTTCATCAACGGCGAATTGTGGGGCCGGCCGGCCGACGTGGCATGGGCGATCGTGTTTCCCTATGCGGGGCCGGAGCCGCGCCACCCGAGCCAGCTCTATGAGGCGGGGCTGGAAGGCCTCGTGCTGTTCCTCGTCGTGCGCTTCGTCACCCATCGCCTGAAGGGGCTGCAGCGGCCGGGCCTGACGGCGGGCACCTTTGCGGCCGGCTACGGTCTGGCCCGCATCGTGTCGGAGTTCTTCCGCATGCCGGATATCCAGATCGGCTTTCTGGCCGGCGGACTGACGATGGGCATGCTCCTGTCGCTGCCGATGGTGATCGCCGGCGGGGCCGCCATTGTCTGGGCGCTGCGCCGGCCTGCGGCCGGGGGCCGGGTGTGACCGTGAGCCGCGTTCACGACGATCTGGCAGACCGCATCCGCGCGCGCATCCGCGCCGAAGGGCCGATGACGGTGGCCGATTACATGGCCCTGTGCCTGTCCGACCCGGCCGGCGGCTATTATGTGACGCGCGATCCGTTCGGCACGGCGGGCGATTTCATCACCGCGCCGGAAGTCTCGCAGATGTTCGGCGAACTGGTGGGGGCGGTGCTGGCGCACGGCTGGCAGCTTGCCGGGCGGCCGCAGCCGTTCGTGCTGGCCGAGCCCGGCCCCGGCCGCGGCACGCTGATGGCCGATATCGTCCGTGTGCTGCGGCTGGTGCCCGGCCTGCTGGCGGCGGCCGATCTGCGTTTCGTGGAGGTGAGCCCGGTGCTGCGCGCCGCGCAGGCCCGCGCCGTGGCGCCGTTCGGCCTTGAGGCGCACTGGCACGACAGCCTTGCCGGGCTGCCCGACGGGCCGCTGCTGCTGGTCGCCAACGAGTTCTTCGACGCGCTGCCGGTGCGCCAGTTCGTGGCCGCGGACGGGGTGTGGCGCGAGCGTGTGGTGGGGCTCGGGCCGGAGGGGGAGCTCGCCTTCGGCATCGGCGCCGGCGTGCTCGGCCACGACGGCCTGCCCGCGCATCTGCACCCGCACGACGACGGCGCCGTGCTGGAAACCTGCGCCCCGGCGACGGCGCTGATGGGCGAAATCGCCCGCCGCATCGTCGCCTTCGGCGGCATGGCCCTCATCATCGACTACGGTCATGTGCAGAGCGCCGTCGGCGATACCTTTCAGGCGCTGAAGGCCCATCGCATGGTCGATCCGCTGGCAACCCCCGGCGAGGCCGACCTGACGGCCCATGTCGATTTCGGCGCGCTGGCCCGTGCCGCGCAGGCCGCGGGCGCGCGCGTGCACGGGCCGGTGGAGCAGGGCACCTTCCTGATCCGCACCGGTCTTCTGGAGCGGGCCGGCCAGCTGGGGGCCGGCAAGACGGCGGCGGTGCAGGACGAACTGCGCGCTGCCGTGGAGCGGCTGGCCGGGCCGGAGCAGATGGGCCGGCTCTTCAAGGTGATGGCGGTCACGCGGGCCGGGATCGCCACGCCGGACCTGCCGGGCTTTAGCGGCGCCCTCTGAGGGCGCCTTCGGGAAGACGGGACAAGCGCGATGATCGTTGCCGAAGAACTGGCCGGGCTTGCCGGCATCCGCCACGGCTTCTTCACCCGCGAGGGCGGCGTTTCCTCCGGGCTCTATGCCAGCCTCAACACCGGGCTCGGCTCTTCCGACGACCGCGCCGCGGTGCTGGAGAACCGCGCGCGCGTCGCCCGGGCGCTGGGTGTCGAGCCGGCCAACTTTGTCACCGCCTACCAGATCCACTCCCCCACGGTGCATGTGGTCGATACGGTCTGGGCGCCCGGCGAAGGGCCGCAGGCCGATGCGCTGGTGTGCCGGCGGCCGGGCATCGCCATCGGCGTTTCGGCGGCCGATTGCGGGCCGCTGCTGTTTGCCGATGCCGCGGCCGGCGTCGTCGGCGCCGCCCATGCCGGCTGGAAGGGCGCCTTCGGCGGGGTGATCGAGGCCACCCTTGCGGCCATGGAGGCGGAAGGCGCCGACCGGGCGAACGTCGTCGCCGTGCTGGGGCCGACCATCTCGCAGGCTGCCTATGAAGTGGGGCCGGAATTCGTCGCCCGCTTCCGCGCGGCCGATCCGCAGAACGATGTCTTCTTCCGCCCGTCCGGCCGTGAGGACCATGCGCTGTTCGATCTGCCGGCTTATATCGGCCGCCGGCTGGTCGCGGCCGGGGTGGGGCGCGCCGGCGACGTGGGGCTGTGCACCTATGCCGACGAGCAGCGCTTCTTCTCGTTCCGCCGCACCACCCACCGCGGCGAGGCCGATTATGGCCGCCTCGTTGCCGCGATCGCGCTTTCTGCCGCATGATTGGGCGCGGCGAAAAGACATGCAGATACGGTGGAATTCGGTGAACGCGGCGGTGGCGCGGGGGCTGCAATCGGTCTAGCATCCCTGCACAACCTTCCGGATGAGAGCGGCCCCGTGCCCGCGGGCTGTACACGATCAGAGGTCCTGCCGATGAAAAACGCCTTCCGACGGCGCTTCGCCCTGACCCTTGCCCTTGCTGCCGCCGCCGGCGCGCTGGCCACGGGCTCTGCCTCTGCCGAGATGATCGGCAACTGCGAGGTGACGGGCACCAAGGGGCAGTTTCCCCTCACCCCCGCCATTCCCGGCCAGCTCACGGTCGAGGTGAACCTGCCGGCGCCCGGCTGGTGGAACGGCGACACCCCGGAGACCATCAAGGACGGCTACGAATACTGCCTCGGCGCCAACATCGCCTGGCGGGCCGGCCTCGATAAGGTGGGCGTGAAGAACGTGGCGTGGGACGCCCTGGTCGCCGGCCAGACCAAGGATTTCGATCTGGCGCTGTCGCAGATCTCCATCACGGATGAGCGCAAGAAGGTCGTCGATTTCTCGGTGCCCTACTTCTCGTCGGATGTCGGCGTGCTGGTGAAGGACGGCACCGCGCTCGACGCTGCGACCATGAAGGATGCCCAGATCGGCGTTCAGCAGGGCACCACCGGCGCGACCTTCGTCGACACCGTGCTGAAGCCGTCGAAGGCGGCCAAGGTGTTCCCGGATACCCCGTCGATGTTCACCGCGCTGATGGCCGGCCAGATCGACGCCGCCATGACCGATACCGCCATCGTGCTCGGTCAGGCTGCGGTTTCCGGCGGCAAGTTCAAGGTCATCGGCCAGTACAACACCGGCGAGACCTATGGTGCGATCTATCCGAAGGGTTCGCCCAACGCGAAGGTGCTGAACGAGATTCTCACCAGCCTGATCGACGACGGCACCACCAAGAAGCTCGCCTCCAAGTATCTCACCGATGCCTGGGGTATCGACCCGACCACGATCCCGACCTTCAAGCCCTGATCGTCGGGAGCGGCTGAAACATCATGACGGTGACGGCCACCACCGAAAAGGGGGCGGCGCGCGGTGATCGCTGGCGCGCGCCCTCTCCCGCCCGGACCTATCCGGTCCTGACCGTGGTCGCAGCGGTCGTCGCCGCCGCCGCCTTCGTGGCGGCCGTGGCGACGCTTCTGGCCATCCGCAGCACGGTGGTGAAAGCGGGCTACGGCTCGGCCGCCGTGGATGGCTTCCTGTTCGTGGCCGGCGTCGGGGCAGCCTTCCTGGCCCTGCCGGCGGCGCGCGGCCTCGGCCGCTCGCGGCGTGCGGCAGTCAGCAATGCGGCCGGCGACCTGATCGCGGCGCGCACGCTGGGTGCGGCGGCGCAGGAGGCGGCGTGGTGCGCCGCCGGCTGGTCGGTCTCGGTGGCGGTGCTGAGTGCGCTCGGCTATTTCGTCGTCGCCAACAACGCGGCGGTGGCGCACACCTTCTTCGATCTCGGCCTCATCACCTCGTCGTTCTCGCTGGTCGCCGGCGCGTTCTGGATGAACGTGTACATCTTCCTCGTGGCGGAAGTGGCGGTGCTGGTGTGGGGGCTGGTCATCGCCATCGCCCGTACGCTTCCCGGCGAGGCCGGACGGCCGATCCGCTGGCTGGCGACCGTCTATACCGACGTGTTCCGCGGCCTGCCGGCGATCATCACCATCTATCTCGTCGGGTTCGGCCTGCCGCTGACGGGCCTGCCGCTGATCCGCGACATGCCGCAGGCGTGGTATGCCATTCTTGCGCTGACGCTGACCTACGGCGCCTATGTGGCCGAGGTTTATCGCGCCGGCATCGATTCCATCCACCAGAGCCAGACGGCGGCGGCCCGCTCGCTCGGCCTCTCCTATGCCCAGACGCTGCGCTATGTGGTGGTGCCGCAGGCGGTGCGGCGCATCATTCCGCCGCTGCTCAACGATTTCATCAGCCTGCAGAAGGACACCG
>NZ_DAISHT010000110.1:0-1579 GCF_036822375.1 Pseudoxanthobacter sp.
CCCGGCATCATCGCGCAGGGTCTCGTGGTGCTGGCTCTCGCGGCACAGGCCGTCATCGCCCCCGGCGGGGGCTCCGGCGCCGCCGTCGGAGGGCGGCACGATCGCAGGGTCGGCGGACATCGCGCGTGTCGGTTCCGTTTCGTCTGTCAGTGTCCCGCTCCGGCAGGCGGGGCGGAAAGGCAGCCGGCCTTCCTCGCCGCGCGGGCGGCAGGGCGGACAACCGGAAAGGCGCAGGAAGAGAACACGGTCGGGCCGGGGCTGTTGCAACTGAACCGCAGTGTAGTGGATCGCAGGCCCTTTTGTCACGGAGATCGCGGCATCAAAGACGCACTGTCTGTGGCGCCGCTGCAACGGCGCCCGGCGAACCGCACCGCAGGGCGGGGCAAAGCGGCCCCTGAGGGCGGCGGCATCTTGCATGGAACGGCCGATTCAGCGCGCACTAGCCGCCGCACTGCCGCCGAGACCGTTGCCCCGCCCGACGACAGGCACCAGCCGTTTTCGCCCCTGTCGGTCCGCGCGCCCGTGGCTGCCCTGCACCACGCCCCGGCCGGCCGGGGTGTCATGCCAAGAATCCGGAGTGATGATGGGCCCGACGCTTTCCCCGGCCACTGACGGCCGTTCCGCTGCAAGCCATGAGACCGGCGCCGCCGGCGGCGTTGCCCTCAGCCGCCGCGCGTTCATCGCCGCGCTGCCGCTGGCGCTGGCCGCCTGCACCACCACGCGCGGTCTGATCGAGGGGCCCGCCCCCACCTTCGACTGGCAGAAGCAGACGCCGCAGCAGATGTACGGACCGCTGAAGGATGGCGACAACGTCATCCCCGCTGTCGACCTGAAGCGGATCAAGCCGGAATTCTATCGTCAGGTGGTGCGCTACCAGACCGACCAGAAGCCCGGCACCATCATTGTCGATCCGCAGGCCCACTTCCTCTATCTCGTGCAGCCCGGCGGCTGGGCGATCCGTTACGGCATCGGCGTCGGCCGGCAGGGCTTTGCCTGGCACGGCGATGCCATCATCCGCTATCGCCAGCAGTGGCCGGTGTGGCGCCCGCCGGCGGAGATGATCGACCGCGAGCCGCAGCTGAAGAAATACCGCGACGGCATGCCCGGCGGCCTCGACAACCCGCTCGGCGCGCGCGCGCTTTATCTCTATCAGGGCTGGGTCGACACGCTCTACCGCATCCACGGCACCAACAAGCCGTGGACCGTCGGCACCTCGGTCTCGTCCGGCTGCATCCGCATGATCAATCAGGATGCCGTCGATCTCTACAGCCGCGTGCCGCTCAACACCCGCGTGGTGGTGATGGGCTCGGCCGTGCCGGACCAGCAGGCTGCCAAGCCCGCCGCAAAGGCGCCGGCCCAGAAAACCGCCGCCGCCAAGGCGCCCGCCCCCAAGCCGGCGGCGAACTGACGCAACGGCCGGCGCCCCGCTCTGCCGGGCCCCCGTTCTCGCCGCCCGTGCCCGACCGGCACGGACGGCCGGGCGGGGTGCCGGGGCGGGACGGAGCGCCGGTTGCCGGGCCCTGCACCGCGCGGGGCCAGCGCCCCGCGCACATCGCTGTCGTGCTGTCGGGCGCCATGC
>NZ_DAISHT010000110.1:1679-11373 GCF_036822375.1 Pseudoxanthobacter sp.
TGCTGTCGGGCGCCATGCCGCCCCGGCCGCCGACGGACCCTGCCGGCAAGAGTTTCGCGCGCAGCGCGCCGGCCCGCAGAACGGCTGCGGCTGCGTCAGCAGGCAGACGTGACGGTCGGCTGCAAAAGCCCGCCGGAACAGTCCGGCCGCTCATGTTGCGCCGGCGTTGTCGTTGCCCGCCCTCGTGGCGCCCGAGCACGCCCCCCTTTTGCCGGCAGACGACATCTCGTCCGCCCCGGAAAAGCGGGCCCCGGCTCAGGCCGGCAGCACGCGGCGGGCGCCTTGCCGCCGTCCCGGCCGCCTGCCCCACGGGCCGCTTGCTGCGGCGCCGCCGGCATGTCACATCGCGGGAAGGCGGATGGCGACCGGGCGCCGTGCAGCGCAGCGGCGCGGGCGGCGACGGGCCGCAACGGAAAGAGAACTGAGGCGGACGGGCGCCCGTGACGCGCAATGAAACCGATCTCCCGGCAACGGATCGCCCTGCGGCGGGTCTCGATATGACCGATCTGCATGTGACTGATCTGCATGTGACCGATCTCGGCTGGCTGGACCCGGCGGCAACCTTTGCGCGGTTTGCCGGCGAACCGGGCCTTTGCCTGCTCGACAGCGCCATGGAGCACCCGACCCTCGGCCGCTATTCCTATCTCGCCACCGACCCGGTCGCGACCGTGCGCGTGGAACGCGGCCGGCTGTTGTGGAACGGCGAGCCCTGCGCCGGGCCGCCGCTGGCGGCGCTGCGCGCCCGCCTCGCCCCCTTCCGCCGCCCGGCCCGGGCCGGGCTGCCGCCGTTTCAGGGCGGTGCCGCCGGCTTTTTTGCCTATGAGTTCGCCGGCTGCCTTGAGCGCCTGCCCGCCCCGGCCGTGGCGGCGCCGGGCCCGCAGGCGGCCTTCGGCGTCTATGACCGGGTGATCGCGTGGGACCATGTCACCCGCGAAACCCGGCTTGTTTCCACCGGCACCCGTGCCCGCCACGAGGCGCTGCTGGCGCGCCTTGCCGCACCGCCGCCGCCCGCGCCGCCGCGGGGCAACGGGCCGGACTGGCAGGCGGAGGGCACGCGGGCCGGCCACGAGGCGGCCGTGCGCCGCACCATCGATTATGTGCTGGCCGGCGACATCTTTCAGGCCAACATCGCCCGCCGCTTTACGGCACGGCTGCCGGCGGCCTTCTCGCCGGCCGGCTATTATCTGGAGCTGCGCCGGGCCAACCCGGCGCCGTTCTCCGCCTGTCTCGACTTCGGCGACGTGGCGATTGCCTCCTCCTCGCCGGAGCGTTTCCTGCGGCTCGACGGAACCCGCATCGAGGCCCGGCCGATCAAGGGCACCATGCCGCGCAGCGCCGACCCTGCGCAGGATGCCGCCGCCGCTGCCGCCCTTGCCGCCAGCGCCAAGGACCGGGCGGAAAACGTGATGATCGTCGATCTCATGCGCAACGACCTTTCGCGCGTGGCGGTGCCGGCCTCCGTCCGGGTGCCGGTGCTGTGCGGGGTGGAAAGCTATGCCGGGCTGCATCATCTGGTTTCCGCCGTGACCGCCGATCTTGCCCCCGGAAAGGACGGGCTGGATCTGCTCGCAGCCGCCTTTCCCGGCGGCTCGGTGACCGGCGCGCCGAAGCTGCGGGCGATGGAGATCATCACCGAACTGGAAGGGCACGGCCGCGGCCCCTATTGCGGTTCCATCGGCTGGATCGGGTTCGACGGCAGCTTCGATTTCAACATCGCCATCCGCACCGTCACCTTCACCGGCGACACGGCGGTGTTCCAGACCGGCGGCGGCATCACCGCGCTGTCGGACCCGGCAGCGGAATTCGACGAGACGGTGACCAAGGCGAGCCGCATTCTCGCGGCCGCCCGCAGGCCGGGGGTGCAGGCGCCATGAAACCGGCCACGCCCGCCCCGCTGTCGGTGCTGCTGATCGACAATTACGATTCGTTCGTCTTCAACATCGCGCGCTGTTTCACGGTGCTCGGCGCCTGCGTCACCGTGGTGCGCAACGATGCCCTGTCGCTGGCCGGCATCGCCGCCGCGCGGCCGGATGCGCTGGTGCTTTCGCCCGGCCCCTGCACACCGGACGAAGCCGGCATCACGCTCGCGGCCATTGCCGCCTTCAGCGGCACGATCCCGCTGCTCGGCATCTGCCTCGGCCATCAGGCCATCGGGCAGGTTTTCGGCGGCCGGGTGGTGCGCGCGCGCCGCCCGATGCACGGGCAGGCCGCCCCGGTGACCCACGACGGCGAGGGCCTGTTCCGCACCCTGCCCTCGCCGCTCAGCGTCGGGCGCTATCACTCGCTGATCGTCGAGACGGATGCGGCGGCCTCGGCGCATCTGCGGGTGACCGCCCGCTCGCCCGAGGGCGAGATCATGGGCCTCGCCCACCGCCATCACCCGACCTGCGGCGTGCAGTTCCATCCCGAATCGATCGTGACGGACCATGGCGACGTGGTTCTGGCCAATTTCCTCCACCTCGCAGCGGAGCACCGGCGCCGATGATCTGGTTTGACGGCACCGTGAGCGAAACGGCGGTGCGCCCGTTCGATCTCGCCGACCGCGGGTTGCTGCTTTCCGACGGCGTGTTCGACACGCTTGCCGTGTTCGGCGGGGTGCCGTTTCGTCTTGAAGCCCATCTGGCACGCCTTCAGGCGGCGGCCGCCGCACTGGGCTTTGCCGCCGATGCCGGCGAGGCCCGGCAGGCGGTGGCCGACCTTATTGCCGCCGCCGGCGGCGGCCGGGCGGTGATCCGCCTCACGCTGACGCGCGGGTCCGGGCCGCGCGGTCTCGTGCCGCCGCAGGCGCCGCGGCCGCGCCTGATCGCCGGCCTTGCGCCCTGGAACCCGGCACTGGCCTTCAGCCCCGTGCGCCTTGCCACGGCCGCCATCCGCCGCAACGAAACCTCGCCCGCGGCGCGCCTCAAGACCCTCGCCTATCTCGACAACGTGCTGGCCTTCACCGCCGCCCGGCAGGCCGGCGCCGACGATGCGCTGTTTCTCAACAGTCGCGGCATGCCGGTCTGCTCGGCCCTTGCCAACCTGTTCGCGTTCAGCGGCGACACCCTGCTGACGGCACCGCCGGCCGACGGCGTGCTGGAGGGCATCACCCGTGCCGCCGTCATCGCGGTGGCCCGCGCTCTCGGGCTCGCCGTGCGCGAGGCAGCGCCCGATCCGGACCGGCTTTCGCAGGGCGCTGCCTTTCTCACCAACAGCGTGCGGCTGATTATGCCGGTTGCCGCCATCGACGGCGCCGCGCTGCCGCCGCATCCCGCTGTGCCGGAAATCGCCGCCGGGCTGCGCCGCGCCATCGCGGCGGAATGCGGCGACGACCTGACCTGAACCGGCCTGACTTGACCCGAGCCGACATGCCCTGAACCGGCGCTCAGCGCAGCAGCGACAACGGCACCGCCGCGGCCATAGCCCGCTGGCCGGCGGCATTGATGTGCAGTCCGTCGCCGGCATCGAAGGCGGCCTTCAGCAGGTGCGGCCGCATCGGGTCGCGCAGCGCGGCATCGAAATCGATCACGCCGTCAGCCTCGCCGGCAGTACGGATCCACGCATTCACCGCCTGCCGCACCCGGTTCTTGGCCGGCGAGAAATAACCCGGATAGCGCGCGGCGCCGAACGGCGGCAGCGTGCCCAGAAAAACGCGCACGCCGCGGCCGCGCGCCTGCGCGATGATCTGGCGATAGGCCGCGATGACCGCCTCCGGCCGGGTTTCGCCATCGGACGCAAGGCCGATGTCGTTGCTGCCTTCCAGCACGATGAGATCGCTCAGGCCGGGCAGGGCCAGCACATCGCGCGGCAGCCGCGCGAGCGCGGCCTCGCCGGAGGCCGGCGCCGCGGCCGGCGCGGCCGACAGCAGCCGGTTGCCGGCAACCGCCTGATTGGCGATGCCCAACGGCCGCCCCGCCGCCGCCAGCCGCCGGCCAAGCCACCACGACCAGCGATCCGGCCCGCCGTCGCTGAGGGAATCGCCGATCACCGCCAGCGTGCCCGCCGCCCGGCTGCCGCCGACATCGAGACCGGCGAGGAACCACACTTCGCTCACAGCGTCGCCGTTGGGCAATGCCGGGCTGGCCGCGGCATTGCCGGCCACCATGAGGCCGCCGAGCGGGGCAGCGTGGGCGGCCGCCGGCCGCGGCACGGGGCCGGAAAAATAGAGCGACACCACGACCCGCCCGTCGGCCGCAACAGCAAGGCGCACCGGATCGCTGAGCACCGTCGCCCCCGGCGGCACGACGATGGTGCGCCGCCCGCCGAAGGTGACGCGCCGCAGGCTGCCGGGCCCGGGACGGGCGGCATCGCCGCCGGGCGCAAGCGTGGCCGCACCGACCGACAGCGCAGCGGACCCGTAGGGATTGGCGATGCGCAGCCGCAGCCGGTCGCCGGCAACCGCCACCGGCAGCACCACCCGCACGGTGGCGTTGTCGGGCCATCCCGGGTTGCCTTCCGGCGGGCGCAGCGCCGGCGGCAGGGCTGCGCGCGCCGCGGACTTCATCGCCAGCCGCGGCGGCACGAGGGCGACCGACCAGCCGCTGACCCAGCCCGCGGAAACGCGCGGCAGCTGCGCGGACAGTGCGGCCGGCAGATCGGCAACCGGCTGCAGCGGCAGCAGGACGGCAGCCGGCCCGCCCCCCTCGCCGGCCGGGCGCAGCAGCGCGCCCGCAATGGCGGGGCCGCCGGCCGGCAGCCCAGCCAGCAGCAGCACCGCAGCCAGCACAGCAACGGCCGGCCATCGCCGCCCGCCCGCCGGGCCCCGTCCGCTCCACCGCGCTGCGGCGCGCCGCGCAGACAGCCCGCACGGGCAGAGAACCCGGCGCCGCGGCGCCGGCCCGCGAAACGTGACATGCGCTGCCATCGTCAATCCGCTCTGAAACCGCCCCCGGCCCTTTCAACGCGGCTGCCGGGGCGCTTCCTACGCGGCACCGACCGTCAGGCGCCGGCCGGCGAGACCAGAGACGCGCCGTCGAGGCCGAACAGGCCCATCACGCGCCGGAAATCCGGCAGGCGGCTGGCCTCCGGCGGGGCCGTGTGGCCATCGGCAGGCACGCGCACCAGATGCAGGCCGGCGGCCGTGGCCGCCTGCGCACCGGCAGCGCTGTCCTCCACCGCGATGCCGCGGGCGGGATCGAGGCCGAGGCGCTCGCAGCCCATGCGATAGGGCTGCGGGTCCGGCTTGCCGAGCGCAACGTCATCGCGGCTGATGGTGAACTGCAGGTAGGGCGCGATGCCGAGAGCGGCGACGTTGGCATCCACCACGCGGCGTTCGGAGTTGGAGACGCAGGCCTGCGGCACGCCGGCCGCGGCAAGACTGCGGATCGCCTCCAGCGCACCGAGGAACGGCCGCGCCTCGCGCTCCGCACGCGCGATATAGGCGGCCAGCACCGCTTCCTTCCAGTCGGCCTCGCTCACCCGGCCGGCGAAATGACCGGCAATCGCCAGCCACACCGTGGTCTGGTCATAGCCCAGAAAGCGCTCCTCCTGCGCCCGCGGCAGCACATAGCCGAAGGTTTCGCTCACCTGCCGGATGCACGCCAGATGCAGCGGCTCGCTGTCGATCAGCGTGCCGTCGATATCCCACAGCACGCCTCTGAAGTCGGTCATGTCGGTCCGTCGTGCGCTAGGCGCTCTCGCGCCGGTAAACGATGATAGAAAGATAGGTCATCGGCCTCACCAGAAGTTGTTCCGGGCCATGGGCAGCGGCCGAATCGAACATCAGCGTATCGCCGGGCTTCAGGTGATAGAGCCGGTCGGCATGGCGATAGACCACCTCGCCGGACAGCATATAGATAAGTTCAACACCTTCGTGACGGAAGGCCGTATAGGGCTCGGCTTCTTCGGAAAGCTGGATCAGGTACGGTTCGACCACCACGTCGCCGCCGCCGAGCGACTGGCCGAGCAACTCGTAGCGATGGCCGACCTTGGTGCCGCGCCGGTCGATGGCCACGCCCTGCCCGGCGCGCACGAACGAGCAGCCGCGCTTTTCCTCAAAGGCCGAGAACAGCGCCGTGATGGGCACGTTCAGCGCGCCCGACAGCGCCTGCAGCGTGGACAGCGAGGGCGATATCTGGCCGTTCTCGATCTTCGACAGCGTGCCGACCGAAATGCCCGCCGCCCCGGCGAGATCGGAAACGGTGAGATCGAGCTTGCGACGGAACGACCGCACCTGCGCGCCGATGGCGTGTTCCAGCGTGCGGTGTTCGGCCGAAGGCGCACCGGAGCCGGTCAGCAGATCATCTTCCGTCCTCCCGCCCGCGCCAGCGGCGGCTGCACGGGCCGCAGCCCCCTCTTCCTGCCTCGTCAATGCGCCAGTCTCCCCTGCCGGATGCGGCCCGCCCCGGCCGCCTTCCCCGGGCAGCCGGGCCGCGACTTTCCGCATGATAGGCTTTATTTTCCCCATGGGAAACACAGCGCGCCATCCGGCGCGCGCGAATTCTGTTTCCGCCCATCCCCAACGGCGCCGATCTCGGCTAAAGATGCCCGCGAACAGAGACAGACAGGCCGCTGATTTCGATGCTGTGCGACCAGACCCGCTATGACCCCGCCGGCGACGTGCTGGTGTTCGTCCACATTCCCAAAACCGGGGGCACCTCGCTGGCCGCGGGGCTGGAAGCGCTGATCGGCGCGGAGCACTATCTGCACCTGCGCCAGCACCTCATCGGCAAGGTGCGCGAGAAGCGCCGCCATGGCCTCGGCTTTGCCGCCTCGCACCTGTGGCGGCAGGCGAAGGCGGGCTTCAGCGGGCGGCACTGGCTGATCCCGCGCGGCTTCGATCCGGCCCGCCTCGACGACATGCAACTCATCTCCGGCCACGTCGGCCTCGGCGACATGCCCCCCACCCGGCGCCGCGCCCTGCCGCTGACGCTGCTGCGCGATCCGGTGGACCGGTTCGTGTCGTCGTTCCACTTCTTCCGGTCGGTGGCGCTGGCGGAAAACCCGCCGCCGATGCACAAGTCGCCGCGGCTGCTGACCTGGCCGATCGACGATTATGTGGCCTGGCTTGCCGACCGCGGCGAGCGCGATGCCTTCAACGTGCAGTGCCTGTTCCTCGGCGGAACGGCGGACTTTGCGCCGGCACGCGCCGCGATCGATGAAAAGGTTTTCATGGCCGGCACGCTGGAGCAGATCGGCGCCTTCCGCATCGCGCTCGGGCAGGCGCTGGGGCGTGGCCCCATCCCCGAGCGGCGCGAGAAGGTCGGCGCGGCGCGCGGGAAGGCGGCACCGCCGAAGCCGGAGACGATCGACACCATCCGCCGGCTTTCCGCCGGCGACATCGCCCTCGTCGAGCATGTGCGTGCCGCCTTCGCGGCCTCGCCGCTGTGCCGTGCCGCCACGCAGGCCCCGCCGGCCGGCACGCCCGCCCCCTGAAAGGCGAAAGGCCGGCCGCGCCCTCAGGCGGCCCGCGCAGCCGCCCCGTCGCCCGGCGGGCCGTCGGCGCAGCAGCCGGGCAGTTCCACCTCCACGGTGGCATGGTCGATGCGAAAGCGCGTGCGCAGCCGCTGCTTGACGGCCGCCACGACGGCCGGGCCGTCGCCGCCATCCTCCACCACCACATGCAGCGTGGCATGGGGGCGGTCCTCGCTGAGCATCCACGAGTGCACATGGTGCACCTCGCGCACGCCCGGCACCGCCTTCACCAGATCGGCGGCAATCTGCGGGCCCTCGCCGCCCTCCGGCGCCCCCTCCATCAGAATGTGCCCGGATTCGCGCAGCAGCGACGCCGTGGCGCGCAGCAGCAGCAGCGCCACCAGCAGCGACAGGATGGGATCGATCATCACAAACCCGGTGAACCAGATGATCACCGCCGCCACGATGGCCGCGACCGACCCCAGCATGTCGCCGGCAACGTGCAGCAGCGCCCCGCGGATGTTCAGATTGCGCTCGCCCGCCGCCAGCACGGCGAACGACACGACATTGGCGATGAGGCCGGCCACCGCAATCGCCAGCATCGGGCCGGAGGCCACCGGCACCGGATGCAGCAGGCGCGTGACCGCCTCGGTCGCGATCCACACCGTCAGCAGGATCAGGCAGATGCCGTTGGCAAAGGCGATCAGCACCGGCATGCGGTGATGGCCGAAGCTCATGCGGCCGCTGGCCGGCCGCCGCACCTGCCGGAACGCCCACCATGCCAGCCCCAGCGAGGCCGCATCGGTGGCCATGTGCGCGGCATCGGCCACCAGCGCCAGCGAGCCGGACAGCAGGCCGCCGACGAACTCCAGCCCCATGAACGCAACCGTGATGCCGGCCGCGACCGCCGTGCGCAGTTCGCTGCTCGACCCGTGGCTGTGGCCGTGACTGTGGCCATGGCTGTGGCCGTGGCTGCGATGGCCATGACCCGTGTCGTGGTCATGGTCATGATCGTGGTCGTGGTCGTGGTCGTCATGAGCGTGATCGTGCCCGCCCGGCCCGGCACCGTGCCGGTGGCTGGCGGCCGCCGGGCGGTGGGCCGCGGGGGCAGTGGTGTGGCGCTCGCTCATGGTATCCGTCCGCAATCGCAGCCTCTCCCCGGCCGCCGGCAGAGGAAAGCGCCGCTCCGCATCAAGTATCATCGTCCACCCGGCGTGCAGAAACGACGCTCCGCGTCTCTGCCCCGCGGTGGAGCCCGGCACACAACGCCGTGCGCACCGCAAGCCGGGGCCGCCTCGCCGGGCGACGCCGGCGCCGCCCGGCCGGCGCAGTGCCGTTTGCCGCTAGCGGCGCGACATCACCACTTCCGGCGGTGTCGGTTTGCCGCCGGGCCGCACCGGCTCAATCTTCGAGGCCGTTTCGAGGCTCAGCGGATAGCCGACTTCCAGCGTGCGCTTCGGCGGCAGGTTGAAGCGGTCGGCCACGCGGGCAGCGTTGCGCATCAGCACGACAAAAACGAAGGCCAGCAGGTCGCGGACCGAACGCACCCGGCGCGGCGGCAGCGGGCGTTCATGGCCCACCACATAGATGACCGACGACGGATCGAGCCCGATTTCCCGCAGCGCCGGCGCCACGAGGGCCGGCAGGTTGACGGTCTGCATGTAACCGACCACCAGCGACACGCGCGCGATGCGCTTCGACAGGTGGTCGATGAACAGCCGCTCGCTCGGGCCGATGCGCGGCCGGCCGGCCACCTTCACGGAGACGAACACATAGCGCTCAAAGCCGATATCGAGCAGCTGGTTGAGGCGGCCGAGCGCAACGGGAACGCGGATCGAGGTGCGCGACAGCACCACCGCGCTGCGGTGCACCACAGTGGCATTGCGGGTGGCGGATTCCAGATCCTCCACCTCCAGATGCCCGCGCCGGGTGAGGATCTCGCTGATGCGCCGGGTGCCGCCGCGCCACGACACCATGATGATGAGCGCGAAGCTCGCCAGCGCCAGCGGCAGCTCGCCGCCGGTCGGGATCTTGCCCAGATTCGGCAGGAAGAACACCAGATCGACGGCAAGGATGAAGATCGCCACGAGGATCGTCACCGGCCGCGGCCAGTGCCGCAGGCGGAAATGCGCGCTGAAGAACAGGATCGAGGTGGTGATCATCGCCGTCGCCACCGCGATGCCGTAGGCATGGGACAGCGCATCGGACGAGCGGAACAGCAGCACCGTGCCGATGGAAAGGCCGGCGAGCGCCCAGTTGACGGTGCCGATATAGACGTGGCTCTCGTTTTCTTCCGCCGTGTGCTTCACCGCCAGCGGCACCATGAAGCCGGTTTCGATGGCCTGCTTGGTCAGGCTGAACA
>NZ_DAISHT010000111.1:0-8500 GCF_036822375.1 Pseudoxanthobacter sp.
GGCTGGCGGCGGCCCCGCCGCCGGGGCTCGGGCTTGACGACCTGTTCCGGCCGTTCTGGCGCTTCATCCGCATCATCGTGGCCTACATCGCCGCCGTGGTGGCGGCCAGCACCGTGCTGGTTGCCGGGCTTCAGGCGGCAACCGGCGGGCTGTTCGGCGTTCCGTTCGCGGCCGCCGGCGATTTCGGCTTCTGGGCCACCGTTGCCATCTTCACGCCGTTCGTCGGCAGCTTCGCTTTCCTGCCGGCGCTGGGCGCCATTGCGGTGGGCGAGGTGTTCCGGCTGCGCTCGGTGTTCTACTGGGTGGGCGCGGGCGGCGCGATCGGCTTTCTCGCCGATATTTCCGGCCTCGCGCCGCGACTGCCGGGCGGGCCGGCGCTGGAAGCGGGCCTGAAGGGGCCGCTGGTGCTGGCCGCCGGCTTCGTGCCGCCGGGGCTGGATCAGGCCTCTGCCGTGCTCTATGCCGCCGGGCTTGCCGGCGGGCTGACCTACTGGCTGCTTGCCGGCCGCGGCTGACGCGCCCGGGCCGCCTCAGTAGCCGCGCGCGGGGTCCACCACATGGGCCAGCCCGTCGCCGGCCTCGAAGCGGGCGATCTGCCGGGCGATGAGACGGATGATGGCCTCTGCATCGCTGTCGGCCGCGTTATGGGGCGTGACCGTCACCTTCGGATGATCCCACAGCGGGCTTTCCGGCGGCAGCGGCTCGGTCTCGAACACATCCAGCGTCGCCCCGGCCAGACGCCCGTCATCGAGCGCGGCCAGAATGTCGGCCTCCACCTGCAGGCCGCCGCGGCCGGCATTGATGAGGAACGGGCCGCCCAGCGCCCCGTCGCGCGCCAGCCCGTCGATCAGCCGGCGGTCGATCAGGCCGCGCGTGTCGGGCGTCAGCGGCAGCAGGCTGACCAGAATGTCGGTGCGGGCAAGGAAGGGGCCGAGGCCCTCCGGCCCGCTGAAGGTGGCGATGCCGTCGAGCGCGCGCGCCGTGCGGCTCCAGCCGGCCACCTGAAAGCCCAGCCGGGCGAGCACGGCGCAGGCATCGCGGCCGAGTTCGCCAAGGCCCATCACCCCCACCCGCACGGCCGATGCGGCGGGCTGCTCGGCCTGCTCCCAGCGGTGCGCCGCCTGCAGCGCGAGATGATGGCGAAAGCCGCGCTGGTGCGCCAGCACCTGCATCGTCACCCAGCCAGTCATGCGCATGGTGAGATCGGGATCGACCACGCGCGCGATGGGACAGGCCGGCAGGTGCGGATCGGTCATCACCTTGTCGACACCGGCCCCCAGCACGAACACCGCCTTCAGGCCGGTGAGCGGACGGAACAGCCCGTGCGGCTGCTTCCACACCAGCGCATAATCGACCGTCGCCGGGTCATAGGCATCGCGCCCTTCCACAGCCAGCCCGCGGCCCGGCAGATGCCGGGCAATAGCCGCCGTCCAGCTGTGCGTGGGAAAGCCGTCTGCCGAGAAGAGAATCGTCATCGCACGCCGCCGGACCGGTGAAACAAGGAAGACCAACAGGGAAGAAAGCCGGACGCTATCCGCCGCACGCGGCCGCGGCAAGGGGGCAAGGGCAAGCCAAAGGCAACGCCAGAGCAAGAGGCAGGCCCGGCCGCGCCGGCGGGAGGGCGCTGGCACCGATCACCGGCGCCGCATCCCGCAAGGCTGCCCGCCCGGCGGCTGCGCCGCGCGCCGGCGCCACGGCAAACCGTCGCCGCCCGCGTCGCCGCATCGTCCGGCCGGTGCGCACCCGCGCCGCTCCCGTCCCTGCCCAGGCATTCACACTCCGGCGATCCGGGTCCGCCCGGGGGCATTGCCGCCTCGCGCGACCGGTGCGGATTGCCCGGCCCGGCCGGCACCGCCGCGTCAGTGCAGCGGGTTCAGCGATCCCTTCAGCGATCCCCCGGCACCGGGCACAGCGGAGTTCGCCGGTTCATCTGCGTGAGCCGCAGGCGGTTCCCGGTTCAGGTGCGTAAGCCGCAGCACGGCTCATCGGTTCAGATGCGTAAGCCGCAGCGGGGTTCATCGGTTCAGCTGCGTGAGCCGCAGCGGGGTTCATCAGTTCAGCTGCGCCAGCGCAGCGTCATGGGCTTCAGCGGATTGGCAAACTCGCGGCCGGCCTGCTGCGCTTCCAGCCACTCGTCCTTCACCCGCATCCACCAGCGGGCCTGCGTATCGGCATCGTTGATCAGCATCAGCCGCGGCTGTGCCTTCACCAGCCCCTCGCGCTGGCGCACCACCACGACGCGATCCTGATCGAGGAAAACCCGCATCAGATGTTCGATCAGCGGCCGCATCAGCCCGGCCCAGCCCATCGAGATCCAGAAGAACTGCCACACCTCGGTGTTCTCGGCATCGACCGGCGTAATCGCCGTCAGCCCGACGACGGCATGGCGGTCGCCGCGGATTTCCTCCACCCGCAGCCCCGGCAGGCGGTAGCTGATTTCCGTCGTCACGTTCTGGCCGAGCAGCCGGTAGGCGATGTTCTGCGGCGGCAGCGGATGGCGCACCATGCGCCAGCCGAGTTCGGACGGCTCGAACGCCTTCTCCTTGGGCCGGAGCCGGCTCGGATCTTTCTTGAACCACCAAGAGGTGTGCACGAAGGCGGCGTGCGTCGGGTCCATCAGCCCGAAGGCGGCATGGTCGGTGGAGCAGGGAAAAGGCAGCATGATCGCGGCGCCCGGTGCATCGCCGTCGCCAAACACCGGCATCGCCGGCGGCCCGGCCTCGCGGCCCGCGGGTGCCTCGCCGGCCTGCGCAAAATAGACCCAGATCAGCCCGTTGCGCTCCACGCACGGATATGAGCCGCAGCGGATGCGCTCCACGTCGACTTTCTGGTCTTCGCGCAGCGAGGGGATTTCGCGGCACACCCCGGCCGTGTCGAAACGCCAGCCGTGATAGCAGCAGGCAACCGTCTCGCCGTCGAAGCGGCCGTAGCTCAGCGGAATGCCGCGGTGGGGGCAGATGTCGCGCAGCGCAAACACGCCGCCGTCGCGGCCGCGGCCGATCAGCACCGGCTCGCCGAGCAGTGTCTTCGTCACCATCGCGCCCGGCCGCACCATGGCACCGGGCAGCGCCACATACCACAGACCGCGCAGCAGGGTTGCCGTCAAGCCTTGCATTCCGTCGCTCCCGTCCGCGGTGCAGCGCAGCATAATTTTGCGCCGGCTGCCGCCTTTGTCGCCCCCCAGTGCCTTTGGCAGAGCAGAAACTGTCGCGCAATCCGGTAATCACCGCTGCGCCAATGGTAAACAGCGCCCCAGAATCGTCACACAATCAACCTGAACGCGCCCGGATCGCTGCATCTCACGGCCGAACTCCCATGGCGCAATGCACTCACAGGCCGGCTGGCCTGCATCGCCGCGAACCGATTGCCCCTCGGCCGGTGTTGCAGTGCACGATGGCCCTGTTCCGTGCAACCGACGCAATGGAGGAGATCATGACGGCTGTGTTCCGGTCCGTCCTGCGCCACGGCGTTCGCCTTCCCGCGTTCACGGTGGTCGCAGCGTTTCTGTTTGTACTCGTCAGCGAGCCCGCCTTCGCCCAGACCGTGGGCGAGATGGCCTCCGCCGCCGGCTCGGCGGTGCGGTCCGGCCCGGTGGCGCCGGTCAACGGCTCTCTCGTCGACGGTGCCACCTCGGCACTGGCGTGGGCGGGTCTGGCGGTGGTGATGATTTCCGCGCAGGGGGTGTGGGCGGCTGTCCGCGCCAACATCGAGCGGACCCGCCGCCGCAAGGCCGCAAAAGCGGCCCGGGATGCCGCCGGGCACTGAGCCCGGCGTCCCGCCCGCCCTTTTCCGGGGCCGGTCCGTCTCCGGCCCCGGCGCGGGCTCATTTCTGAAAGATCAGCGCCGCCCCGGCTGCAATCAGCACAAACCCGCCCACCTGGCTCCAGCTCAGCGGCTCTTTCAGGTAAAAGGCCGAGAAGCCGGCAAAGATCACCAGCGTGATGACCTCCTGAATCGTCTTGAGCTGGGCCGGCGAATAGACCGCCGAACCGAACCGGTTGGCCGGAACGGCAAAGCAATATTCCACGAACGCAATGGCCCAGCTCGTCAGAATGACGATGAAGAGCGGCGACGACTTGAACTTCAGGTGGCCGTACCAGGCAAACGTCATGAAGACGTTGGAGACAAGCAGCAGCAGAACCGGCAGCAGTTTGGCGAACGGGCCGGACGACGGAACGAGCGCGGCAAGGTTCATCGGATCGGGTCTGTCCTGAGGGATTGCGAGCCTGAAAGGCGTTAGGCGCAAAGCGCCGCCCCCGCAAGAGAGAGACCCGCAGCCGGCCGCAAAAAGCCGGCCGGACGCAGCCCGCCGCAGGAGTTGCTTGATCTGCGCCACCAACGGGGGTTCCATGCCGCCGCCCCGAACCGCAGCGGCCAGCAGGAGAGCGACATGTCCACCAGCCCGGCCCGGCCCGGCCTCCCCCAGCCAGGCCTCCCCCTGCCCCGCCCTTACTGGCAGCAGATGCGCGCCGCCGATCTGACGGGCGGGGATGTTGCGCGCTGGATCGCGGTTCTGCCGGTCGCGGCCATCGAGCAGCACGGCCCGCACCTGCCGCTCGGCACCGATCTCATCATCGCCGAAGGGCAGGTCGCGCGCATCGTGGAACGGCTGCCGGCGGATCTGGCCGTCACCTTCCTGCCCGTGCAGGCCATCGGCTGCTCGCTGGAGCACAGCGACGTGCCCGGCACGCTGACGCTGGACTGGGACACCGCGGTGAAGACGTGGACCGCCATCGGCGCCGGGCTGGCGCGCGCGGGCATCCGCAAGCTCGTCATCGCCTCCAGCCACGGCGGCAACATGAGCGTCGCCGATATCGTGGCGCTGGAGCTGCGTGCCCGCTTCGGCATGCTGGCGGTCGTCACCCGCTTCGGTCGCTTCGGCCAGCCGGAGGGGCTGTTCACCCGGCAGGAACAGAGCCTCGGCATCCACGGCGGCGATATCGAGACCTCGATCATGCTGCATCTGGCGCCGGATCTGGTCGCCATGGACCGGGCGGCCGACTTTGCCTCCGCGCAGGCCGACCATGCCTGCCGCTTCACCCATCTGCGCGCCTATGGCAGCCACGCTTATGGCTGGATGGCGCGCGATCTCAATCCCGCCGGCGCGGTCGGCGCGGCCTCGGCGGCGACGGCGGAAAAGGGCGCGGCAAGCCTGACCCATACGGCCGATGGCTTCATCGCGCTGCTGCGCGATGTCGAGGCCTTCGACGTCACGGACTTCCGGCCCGTGCCGGCGTGAGCGCCGGCGCGGACGCCGCCGCCAGCGCCGCGTCGAGATCGGCAAAGCTGGCAAACACGCAGACGCGCAGCCGGGAGACGCGGCCGCGCACGTTGACCTCGTCGCTCTTCAGCGCCGCCGGATCGAGGCCGGCAGCGCGCACCACGGCATTGGAGGCCACCACCACACCGCCGCGGTCGCGGGCCATGGATTCCAGCCGGCTGGCGGTGTTGACGGCATCGCCCAGCGCGGTGATCGTGGCGGCCTCCCGGCCGCCCGCCTCGCCGACACGCCCGAGGATGACCTGCCCGGCGTGAATGCCGATGCCGATGCGCAGCGGCTTGCCGAGGCTGGCGGCAAATTCGGCATTGAGGGCATCGAGCGCCCGGCCCATGCCGGCGGCGGCCTTCATCGCGGCGATGCTGCCCGCCCGGCCGCCCGAACCGATACCGAAAATCGCCATCACCGCATCGCCGATGAACTTGTCCACCTGCCCGCCGGCGGCGCGCACCTCGTGGGCCATGGCGTCGAGGTAGCGGTTGAGGAGATAGACGATGTCGAACGACAGCCCGCGTTCCGACAGGCTCGTGAAACCGCGCATGTCGACGAACAGAATGGCGACCGTCTCCTCCACACCCCAGTGATAGGCATCCGCGTTCTCGCTGGCCGCTCCGGCGTCGGGATGCACCGGCAGCAGCGGCACCACGCTGAGGTTGGCGACGGGGGTGATCTGGCAGGCAAGCCGCACCCCGGGCGCGGCGCGCACCCGTGCAAGCACGGCCTCCTCGGCGGCATCGGGCGGCGGCAGGCTCTCGGCCCCGGAAAGAACGCGGGTGCGGCAGGTGGAACACCGCGCCCGCCCGCCGCACACCGACGCCATGGGAATGCCGCGGGCGCGGGCGGTTTCCAGCAGCGTTGCACCGGGCAGCGCCCGCACCTGCCGGCCGCCGGGAAACGTGACGATGACGCCCTGCCGCGCAATCAGCGTGCGGCGCAGGCCGACCAGTGCCACGATGGCGATCAGCACCAGCGCAGCCAGCCCGCGGATGGTGTCGCTCATGTCGGTCGCCCAGAGCGCGGCCGCCCCGGTCAGCTCGACCGGCGCGGCCGGCTCGATGCCGGCGGCGATGCGACGGGCCGCATCCGTCCAGCCCCATTCCGCCAGCAACGGCACGGCGATGGCCAGCGACAGCGCCAGCGGCCGGCTGCGGCGATACCACCCGCGCCCGCGCAGCCAGTAATGCAGGCCGATGCAGCCATGGCACCACACCAGCGCCATCAGCACGGTCTGCTGCAGGGCCTTGGAGGGCCACATGACCTGCAGCACGCGGTCGTAATCGTCATCGAGGCCGAAGGTGAAGCGCACGCCCATGGTGCTCATCACATGCGACACCAGCAGGAAGGGAATGGCGAGGCCGCTGACGAGCTGCACCGCCTCCCACGCCGGCATGGCAAGGGTGCGCCGCTCCGCCGTGCGGAGCAGCGAGAGCACGACATGGACCAGCGCCGCGCCGATCAGCAGCCCTTCGCCGGGCAGCGACTGCCAGAAGCCGGTGCGCACCACCTGCACCGCCAGCATGAGCGGCACGGAAACCAGCCCCAGCGCATGGTTGAGAAAATGGGTGAGCGCAAAGGCAAACAGCACCACACCCGAGGCGAGCCGCAGCCGCTGGGCGGTGAGCCCGGCAATCTGATGCTTCAGCGCATCGGTGGCGGCGCGGGGGCTCGGGGGGTGCATGGGCGGCAGCCGGCGGCCGGCGCGCCGTCAGACGGCGCGCACCTCCTCAACCTCCGGCACATAGTGCCGCAGCAGGTTCTGGATGCCGTGGCGCAGCGTGGCGGTGGAAGACGGGCAGCCCGAGCACGCCCCGCGCATGGTGAGGAACACCACGCCGTCGCGGAACCCCTTGAAGGTGATGTCGCCGCCGTCCTGCGCCACTGCCGGGCGCACGCGCTCTTCGATCAGCTCCTTGATCATGCCCACGGTTTCCTCGTCGGCGGCATCGAAGAACTCGCTGTCGTCGTCGCCGTGGGCCTGATCGCCGATCACCGCCTCGCCGGCCAGATAGTGCTCCATGATGGCACCCAGCACCGCCGGCTTCAGGTGTGCCCAGTCGGTCTCGTCCCGGGTGACGGCGATGAAATCGGTGCCCAGCAGCACGCCGGTCACGCCCGAGACATCGAACAGCCGGCTGGCGAGCGGCGAGGAGGCCGCCTCACCCGCCGTGCGATATTCGCGCACGCCATCGGACAGCACCGGCCGGCCGGGCAGGAACTTCAGGGTCTGGGGATTCGGCGTGGTTTCGGTCTGAATGAACATCGTGAGGCATCCGATTGCGAGCCGGCCGCACGGCGAACCGGCAGGCCGTTCAGGGACGGGAGCGCGACGGCAGCCACCGCCGGCACCACGGGCGCCCCTGCAGGGCGCCGGTCGCACCGGAACAGGAACGGAACCGATTATATAGGGTGCCCGCGGCCGCGGGCGAAGCCCCGTTCTCGCAGCCCGGGCGGAGAAGTGCTGTTGCCGCGGCGTGAACGATGGCACGCCCCTTGCGTAACCGGCCGGCAACCGCGCCTCACCCCGCGCGCACCGACCCCGAACGCTCTTCACCCCGAACGCACTTCCCCTGAATTCGCGGACCCGTCCATGTCGCCGGATGCCCTGCCCGTCTCGCCCGCCGCCACCCTTGGTCTGATTGCGCTCACCCACCTGCTGGCGGCCATGACACCCGGCCCCAACACCGTTCTGGTCGGCCACCTCGCCGCCGCCCGCAGCCGCGGCGCCGGCCTTGAGGCGGCCGCCGGCGTTGCCGCGGCAACCTTCGTCTGGGTCGTGGTGGCGCTTGCCGGTGCCGGGCTGGCGATGCGGGAGGCCGGCGGGCTCTACCACGGCCTGCGCCTTGCCGGCGCGCTCTATCTGCTGGTCACGGGCTGGCGGATGATCCGCGCAGGGCTTCGCCCCCCGGCCGCCGCCGCCGGCGGCCCGGCCCGGCTGGCGGCCACCGGCGGCCGGCCGTTCGCACGCGGGCTCGTCACCACGCTCACCAATCCCAAATCGGCGGTGTTCTGGACCTCGGTCTTCATGGTCGTCATGCCGCCTTCGGCCGGTGTCGGGCTGCATGCGGCGGCGGTGGCCCTCGTCACCGCGCAGTCGGCGCTGTGGTACGGGCTGATTGCCGTGACGTTCTCGACCGCCGTCGTGCGGGCGGGCTATGCCCGCGCCACCCGCGTTCTGGACATCGTCGCCGGGCTGGTGATGGCCGGACTCGGCCTGCGGCTTGC
>NZ_DAISHT010000111.1:8600-11303 GCF_036822375.1 Pseudoxanthobacter sp.
GGTGCCGGCCTCAGGCGCCGGCCACGATTTCCTCGTCCGACAGCGTGCCCGGCACGATGGTGATCGGCACGGGAAAAGTGCCGGCGGCGCGGCCGGCAATGGCGGTCACCAGCGGCCCCGGGCCTTCGCTGTCGGTGCCCGCAGCCAGAACGAGAATGGCGATGTCGGTATCCGCGCCGATGAGGTTGACGATCTCCTCGGCGCGGTTGCCCTCGCGGATGGCGGTTTCCGGAATGATGCCGGCGATCTGGCGGGCGCGTTCCACGGCGCGGGCCAGCACCTCGTCGGCCGCGCCATAGGCCTCGGCCCGCATCACTTCTTCCACGCCCAGCCAGCGCGGCGCGCCGGCCTCCGGCACGATGACGTAAAGCATCACCACGCCGCCCGCGGTGCGCTGGGCCCGCTTGGCGGCATAGACGATGGCACGGTCGCATTCCGGGGTGTCGTCGATGACGACGAGGAACTTGCGCCGGTGGCCTTCGTGAAAGGACGAACGGGGTGCGATCATGACGGGAAGTCTGCCACCGGCCGTCCCCGCCGGCAAGCGGCGCGGCGGGGCGCCGGGGGCGCGGACGCGTCCTGCAGCCGGGCCTCAGCTGGAGAAGCGGAACAGCATGATGTCGCCGTCCTGCACCACATAATCCTTGCCTTCGTCGCGCGCCTTGCCGGCTTCCTTGGCCCCGGCCTCGCCGTTGAAGCGGATGAAGTCGTCATAGGCGATGGTCTGGGCGCGGATGAAGCCCTTCTCGAAATCCGTGTGGATCACGCCGGCCGCCTGCGGAGCCCGGTCGCCCTTGTGGATGGTCCAGGCGCGGGTTTCCTTCGGGCCGACGGTGAAGTAGGTCGCAAGACCCAGCAGGTCGTAGCCGGCGCGGATGACGCGGTCGAGACCCGGTTCCTCAAGGCCGAGGGTCTCCAGAAATTCCTTCTGCTCCTCCGGCGAAAGCTGGGCGATTTCCGCCTCAATGGCGGCCGAGACAACCACCACGCCGGCGCCTTCCGCCTTCGCCTTCTCCGCCACCCTGTCGGAGAACGCGTTGCCGGTGGCGGCCGAGGCCTCGTCCACGTTGCACACGTAGAGCACGGGCTTCGAGGTGAGCAGGTTCAGCATCTGGAAGGCCTTGCGGTCTTCCGCATCGACCTGCAGCAGGCGGGCCGGCTTGCCCTCGCGCAGCAGCTCAAGCACGGCGTCCATCAGGGCCACCTGCGCCCTGGCATCCTTGTCGCTGGCCGCGCGCTTGCGCAGCGGCGCCACGCGGCGCTCAAGGCTCTCCAGATCGGAAAGCATCAGTTCGGTTTCAACCGTCTCGGCATCCGCCACCGGATCGACGCGACCTTCGACATGGGTGATGTCGCCATCCTCGAAGCAGCGCAGCACGTGGGCGATGGCGTCGACCTCGCGGATGTTGGCGAGGAACTGGTTGCCGAGGCCCTCGCCCTTGGAAGCCCCGCGCACGAGGCCCGCGATATCCACGAAGGTCATGCGCGTCGGCACGATCTGGGCCGACTTGCCGATGGCGGCAATGCTGGCAAGGCGCGGATCGGGCATCGCCACTTCGCCGGTGTTGGGCTCGATGGTGCAGAACGGATAGTTGGCCGCCTGCGCCGCCGCCGTCTTGGTCAGCGCGTTGAACAGGGTCGACTTGCCGACGTTCGGCAGGCCGACGATACCGCATTTGAAGCCCATGATACCCGTCTCTCACTCACTGCCGGGCCGGCCCGCCGTGCTGCCCTCAGCACAGGCCGTCCGCGGCGGGGTCCGTGCCCCCGTCTGATTCCGTTGCCCGGGCAGCCCGGTTCACCTTGCCCGTGCGGTTCGCGTCGTCCGCGCGGTTCTCCGCCCGCCAGTCTTCGCCCACCGGTCATTCGCTCGCCGGTCATTCGCTCGCCGGTTCTTGGGCGAGCGGGCGGGTTGCCGTCAAGGCCCATTCGGCCCGGCCCGGCCCGCGCCGGCAGGCCCGCGGCCTTATGGCCTGCGGCCGAGAAGCCGCGCCAGCTTTTCCGCCATCGCCCCGCCCGGCGCCGGTTTATCCTGTGCCGGCTTATCCTGTGCCGGTTTGCCCGCCGCGGCGGCCGGCTTCGCCGACCCGGCCGGTGCCGGTGCGCCTTCGCCGGCTTTCGCCGGCCGGGCCGCCGTCTTGTCAGCCGCTTTGGGCGGCGCCAGCAGGGTGTGCACGCGGTTGGCGAAGGTGGCGTCCTTGCCGGCGGCCAGCAGCGGTGCCTCGTCGGCCATGGCGTCGAGCAGCGGCACCAGCCAGGCATCATCGGCCTTGCCGAAATCGTGCAGCACCCAGCCGTGCACCAGCTCCTTCGCGCCGGGATGGCCGATGCCGATGCGAATGCGGCGATAGTCCTCGCCGAGCTGGGCGGTGATGGACCGCAGGCCGTTGTGGCCGCCGTGGCCGCCGCCGGTCTTGGCGCGGAACTTGCCCGGCGGCAGGTCCAGTTCGTCGTGGAACACCACCACCTCGGCCGGCGTGCTCTTGTAGAAGCGCGCCGCCTCGCCCACCGCGCGGCCGGATTCGTTCATGTAGGTCAGCGGTTTCATCAGCAGCACGCGGTCTTCGCCGATGCTGCCTTCGGCGATTTCCGCCTGAAATTTCTGCCGCCAGGGACCGAAACGGTGGCGCGCATAGATGCGGTCCACGGCCATGAAGCCGACATTGTGGCGGTTGCCGGCATAACGCGGGCCCGGATTGCCGA
>NZ_DAISHT010000112.1:0-11297 GCF_036822375.1 Pseudoxanthobacter sp.
CGGCCTCGTTGTGGCCGTAGTCGAGGATGACGCGGAAGCCGTGCTCGTCATAGACGTTCATGCGGCCCGGCGACTGGAAGAACGAGTTGTCGAACGTCCGCAGACCGTTGCGGATCTGGTCCAGCGTCTTGCCCAGCGCATAGGCCATGGCGGCGGCGAACATGGCGTTCTCCACGTTGTGGATCGCCTTGCCCTCGATGGTGGCCGGGATGAGGTGGGTCCAGATCAGCGGGATCTGCGTGCCGTTGTCGTAAATGACGATCTGATCGCCGTTGAGGCCCTGCTCCAGCACGAAGGCGCGCTTGCCGAGGCGGATGTGCTCGCGCACCAGCGTGTGCTCGGGGTTGCGCGTGACGTAGAGGATGTTCCTGGCCTGCGTGTAGGCCGCCATCTTCAGGGTGTATTCGTTGTCGGCGTTGAGCACGGCGGTGTCACGGGCCACCTCCACCACCACCCGCTTGACGTCGGCCAGATCGTCGAGGGTGTCGACGCCGCCAAGGCCGAGGTGATCGGAGGTGACGTTCAGCACCGCGCCCACGTCGCAGTACATGTAGCCGAGACCGGAGCGCACGATGCCGCCGCGCGCCGTTTCCAGCACCGCGATATCCACGGTCGGGTCGCGCAGCACCATCTTGGCGGAGACCGGACCGGTCATGTCGCCCTTCACCGTCACGTTGCCGTCGATATAGACGGCGTCGGTGGAGGTCTGGCCGACGACATGGCCCGCCATCTTCAGGATGTGGGCGAGCATGCGGGCGCAGGTGGTCTTGCCGTTGGTGCCGGTCAGCGCCGCAATCGGAATGCGGCTCTGGCTGCCGGCCGGGAACAGCATCTCCATCACCGCCCCGCCGACGTCGCGCGGCTTGCCCTCGGAAGGCGAAATGTGCATGCGCAGGCCGGGACCGGCGTTGATCTCGCAGATGGCGCCGCCGGTCTCGCGGTAGCTCTGGGTGATGTCGGTGGTCAGGAAATCGACCGCCCCCAGATCGAGGCCGATGGCCTTGATGGCCCGCTCGGCCATCAGCTTGTTGTCGGGGTGGATGACATCGGTCACGTCGATGGCCGTGCCGCCGGTGGAGATGTTGGCGGTCTTGCGCAGATAGACCGCCTCGCCGGCCGGCGGAACCGTCTCCACCGTGTAGCCCTTCTCGCCGAGAAGGCGCAGCGCCTGCTCGTCGATCTCCAGCTTCGTCAGCACGTTTTCGTGACCGGAGCCGCGCCGCGGATCCTGATTGACAATATCCACAAGCGCAGAAACGGTGTGCTCGCCATCGCCCACAACGTGGCCGGGAACGCGCCGGGCCGCGGCCGCCAGCTTGCCGTCGATGACGAGCAGGCGATGGTCGTCGCCGAAGATCATGCTCTCCACCACCACGGCCGAGCCTTCCTCGTCGGCAACCGCGAAGGCGACTTCCACTTCCTCGTCGGAATTGACGTTCACCGTCACGCCGCGGCCATGGTTACCGTCGAGCGGCTTGACCACCACCGGAAAGCCGATGCGGCGGGCGGCCGACACCGCCTCGTCGACATCGTAGACGAGGCGCTGCTGGGGCACCGGCAGGCCCAGATCCTGCAGGATCTTGTTGCAGACGTTCTTGTCGGAGGCGATCTCGACGGCGATGTGCGAGGTCTTGGAGGTCAGCGCCGCCTCGATGCGCTGCTGGTACCGGCCCTGCCCGACCTGAATGAGGCTCGCCTCGTTGAGGCGGAACCACGGAATGTCCCGCGCCTCGGCCGCGCGCACCAGCTCCAGCGCTGAAGGCCCGAGCGACCGGCGCTGGGCGAAGCGCACGAAGCGGGCAATTTCGCCATCGAAATCATAAGGCTCGTCGTCGGCCTCGCGCGGCGCGATCAGCTCGATCAGGATGTCGCAGGCGAGATCGCCGGCCTCCAGACCGATCTCGTCGGATTCGTAGCCGTAGAGCACCTCGACATCGTCGCTGTCGGGCACCGGAATGGCGCGGGCATAGGCGGTCGGCTCGCCGGCAAGGCGCTGCAGGTTCAGCGCCACATGGGCGATCAACTCGCCAAGGCCGCAATCCGCGTCACGGCCGGCGCGCTCGATCCACGGCGTTCCGTCTTCCAGCTTGTCGGCGGCCAGCGTGGGCAGCAGCGCCACCAGCCTGTCGATGAGCCCCGGGCCGTAGCTGGCAACAGAGGCGCCCGACCGGTGCCGGAGATCGACGGTCAGCCGGATGAGCGGCATCCGGGCATAAACATTCGGGCCGACATAGGCGGAGGTGGAGACGATATCCATTCGATTTTCCCCAATACCGGAAAGTGCAGCACAAGGCGCTTTCCGATGTGCCGACAAAAGGACGGCTCAAGCGCGGAAGGTGTTGTTCGTCTCAGGGCTGTGCCGCCCCGTCTGTCCTGATTGGTTGCCGAAAAAACCCGCGTGCGCAAGCCGGAACACGTCGCAGGCGGCGGGCCCGAAACCATGGCGGAACAAGGGAGAAGCCGCGCGCGCCCCCGCGCCGGTCCACAATGCCGCACCATGGGCAATCCGCTGCATCGGCCAATCCGGTGCATCGGGCAATCCGCTGCATCGCCGCCCGCCGGCCCCGCCTGTCGCCGGGGCCGTGTCGCCGGGGCCGTGTTGCCGCAGTGCCCTTCAACGCGCCCGTCCTGCTGCTGTCATTCGCCCCTGCCGGCAAGACTAGACCGGATCAAACCGGCCAAGCAATATGGCTTCCATCCGCCCGCCCGGGCCGGCGCGGGCCGCCACAGATGAGCCCATGATGACGCCTCCCCCCGTTCTTTCCGCCCGCCGCACCGAACTGCCGCTGCCGGCGGTGGCCCCCGGCACCCGCCGCGCCCTGACCGTGCTGCGCTTCGGCACGCCCGGCGCGCGGCCCAAGGCCTATCTGCAGGCGGGCCTGCATGCCGACGAACTGCCGGGCATGCTCACCCTGCGCCATCTCGCCGCGCGCCTTGCCGAGGCGGAGGACCGCGGCGAGATCGCCGGCGAGATCATCGTCGTTCCGGTGGCCAATCCCATCGGCCTCGACCAGCGCATCAACGGCTTCCTGATGGGGCGCTACGATCAGACCACCGCCGGCAACTACAACCGCGACTACCCGGACCTCGCCGCGCTGATCGGCGACAGCCTCGCCGGCCGGCTCGGCACCGATGCCGCGGCCAACGTGGCCACCATCCGTGCCGCGATGGCCGAGGCCCTTGCCGGGCCGGAGCCGCTTTCCGAGGTGGACGCGCTGCGTCACCGGCTGGTGTCGCTCGCCTTCGACGCCGACATCGTTCTCGATCTGCATGCCGACAACGAGGCGGAGCTGCACGTCTACACCGGCACGCCGCTGTGGCCGGATGCACTTGATCTGGCAAGCGAACTCGATGCCCGCGCGGTCCTGCTGGCGGAAATTTCCGGCGGAAATCCGTTCGACGAAGCCTGCAGCGGGCCGTGGTGGGCGCTGGCGAAGCGCCATCCGGAAGCCGTGGTGCCGCCGGCCTGCCTGGCCGCCACCATCGAACTGCGCTCCAACGACGCCGTCGACGACCGGCTGGCCGACGACGATGCCCGCGCCATCTACCGTTTTCTGGAGCGGCGCGGGGTGCTTTCCACCGGCGGCAGCGGCGTGTTGCCGCGGCTTCGCTGCGAGGCGACGCCGCTCGATGCCATGCAGCAGCTGAAAGCGACCTCGGCGGGCGTCGTCTCCTACCGCCGCCACCTCGGCGAATTCGTCTATCTGGGCGAGATCGTGGCCGATGTCATCGACCCGCTCGGCGACAGCGTACCCGTGGCGGCCACCACCGACGGCATTCTGTTCGCCCGCCACAGCCAGACGTGGGCCTGGCCGGGCAAGGTGATCGGCAAGATCGCCGGCGCCGTGCCGCTGCCGGAGCGCCGCGGCCGCCTGCTGACGGACTGACAGGCGCCGGCCCCGCAGACGCCGCAGGCGGCCGCGGAGGGCCGGAAGGGGCGATAGCGGGGCAATGACGGGGAGAAGCGCCGCTCGGCGCCCGGCCGTTCGTTCGGCGACAAATGATTCTGCCGGCGGTGGCTCGCAAAGCCTTCATGACAGGTTTATGTCAGGCGCGCGCACCCGGTGGCCGGCCCGGTTGCGCCCTTGTTGCCCGCCTGCGTCGCGCCGGCCGTGCCGGATCGCGCTGGCGGTGTCCATCCGGCTGTCCGCGCGTTGGGGGGAGGCCCGCTTCATGCGCTATCTCGCCGGCTATGCCAGCGACCGCAGCGGTGCCGACGCCCTTGCGCTGGCGCGGATGCTGACGACCGGCAGCGCCGTGGACCTGACGGTCTGCGTGGTGGTGCCCGAGCCGCCGCGCTTTCCCGCCCCCGCGCGGGTGCGCGACGGCTACACGACCTTTCTGCAGACCCGTGCCGGCCACACGCTGACGAGGGCCGCCGGCATCGTCGGCCCGGAGGTTGCCGCCACCTACACCACCCGCCCGGCCGTCTCGGCCGCGGAGGGGCTGATGGCGGCGGCGGACGAGACAGCCGCCGGGCTCGTCGTGCTGGGTTCGGCGCGCTCCGGCCCGGTGCTGCGCTGTTCGTTCGGGTCCGTCGCCGCCGCCGTAGTCGCCCGCGCCAGAAGGCCGGTGGCGCTGGCGCCGCGCGGCTTCCGCGCCGTGGCCGGCGAGCGGCTCGGCCGCGTCACCTGCGCCTTCACAGAGGCCGGCGGCCGGCACACGAGCTTCGCCACCGCAGCCGACATGGCCCGCCGGCACAAGGTGCCGCTGCGGCTGGTGACCTTTGCCGTGCCCGACCGGCAGATGTATCCCGTCCCCGCCGGCAGCCCGGCGCCGGGCCTGATGGCGGATGCCCTGCGCCGGCGGGCGGAGGAGGCGCAGGCCCGCGCCCTTGCCAGCCTGCCGGCCGACATGAAGGCGAGCGCCGTCATCGTCGACGGCAGCGACTGGAAAAAGGCGCTGACCGCCACGCCATGGGAGCCGGACGAGGTGCTCGTGGTGGGCGCCCGCCGCACCGGGGGCGTGGCGGGCTGGCTGTTCGGCTCGGCCTTCACCCGCATCATGCGCTTCGCCATGGTGCCGGTCATCGTCGCGCCATAGGGCCGCCGGCCCGGCCGGGACCGCTTCCGGCCGCCGGGCCGCACCCCGGCGGCCCGGTTTCAGACGGCCGGGCTCGCCGGCAGCAGGGCTTGCCGGAGACCAGACTTGCCGGCTGCCGGACTTGCGGACAGCCGGACTTGCGGACAGCCGGACTTGCGGACAGCCGGGCAGCCGTCTGTTCCGCCCGTCAGTCGGTCAGCACCACATCCTCGCCGTCGTCGACCACGTCGTCCGGCACCGCCGCCTCCAGATCCTCGCCCTCCCAGCGGGCCACAACCGCCGTGGCGATGCCGTTGCCGACCACGTTGGTGGCCGAACGGCCCATGTCGAGAAACTGGTCGACGCCCAGCACCAGCAGCAGGCCGGCGGTCGGCAGGTCCCACATCTGCAGCGTCGCCGCCACCACCACCAGCGAGGCGCGCGGCACGCCGGCCATGCCCTTCGACGTGATCATCAGCACCAGCAGCATGACGATCTGCTGCCCGATCGGAATGTCGATGCCATAGGCCTGCGCGATGAACAGCGTCGCGAAGGTGGCATACATCATCGAGCCGTCGAGATTGAACGAGTAGCCGAGCGGCAGCACGAACGAGACCACCTTCTCGCTCACCGGCAGGCGCATCATCTGGCGGATCATGACGGGATAGGCCGCCTCCGACGACGCGGTGGTGAACGCCAGCACGAACGGCGCCCGCAGCAGCGCCACCAGCCGGCGGATGGTGCGGCCCAGCAGCAGGAAGCCGACGAACACCATGACCAGCCACAGAATGCCGAGACTGAAATAGAAGCTCAGCACATAGCGCCCGTAGGTGATGAGGATGCCCGGGCCGTGCTCGGTAATGGTGGCGGCCATGGCCGCGAACACCGCGATGGGCGCAAGGCCCATCACATAGCCGGTGATCTTGAGCACCACGTGGGAGGCCTCTTCGACCAGCTCCACCAGCTTGCGGGCGCGCGGGCCGCAGTGCGCCGCGGCGAGGCCGAAGAAGATCGAGAACACCACGATCTGCAGGATCTCGTTCTCCGCCATCGCGCCGACCGCGCTCTGCGGCACCATGTGGTTGATGAAATCGCCGAGGTTGAAAGCCGCCGTCTTGACCCCGCTTTCGGCGTTCACCGCCGGCAGCGGCAGGCCCAGATTGGCGCCCGGCTGCAGCAGGTTGACCATGATCATGCCGATCGCCAGCGATACCAGCGAGGCGGAGATGAACCACAGCATCGCCTTGCCGCCGACGCGGCCGATGGTTTTCATGTCGCCCATGTGCGCCACGCCGGTGACGAGCGTGGTGAACACCAGCGGGCCGATGATCATCTTGATGAGGCGCAGGAAGATCGTCGTGATCAGCGAAATGTGATCGGCGATGCCCGCCGCGGTCTCCGGATCGGGCCACAGGGTGTGGTTGGCATACCCCACCAATATGCCGAGAATCATGCCGATGACGATGAAGGTTGTCAGCCGGTGCTTGCCCATTGTTCCCACTCGTTGCCGGACTTTGCCGGTCTTCTGACTGCGCGGCGCCCGCGGCCGTTGCCGGCCCGCGCCCGGCTTCCGTCGCCCCCGGGGAAGCCGCCGCCGCAACGGCCCGCAGGCACGCCTGCAAGGCCCGCCACCGGGCGTGGCAGCAGGTTGGCACCGTGTCAAAAATGTGTCGAGGCCGAGAACGACGCAGGCCACCCCGCCGGGCGGACGGCACCGCCGGCCGGCCGGGAAACCGGGCGGCGCCCCCTATCGAAAATCCGACTGGCCGGGTTATGATCAGTGCTGTTTCCACTGCCTTGCCACCGGGGCCGCCATGCTCGATCTGGACCTTCTGCGCAGTTTCGTTTCGGTCGTGGATGCCGGCGGCTTCACCCGCGCGGGCGAGCGGGTGAACCGCACGCAGTCGACCGTGAGCCAGCAGATACGCCGCCTCGAAGCCGACCTCGGCCACACCCTGCTGACCCGGGACGGCCGCGGCGTGGCGCTGACGGCGGAGGGCGAGCGCTTTATGGGCTATGCGCGCCGGCTGCTGGCGCTGGCGGGCGAGGCCCGCGCATCGCTGGCCGGCACGCCGCCGCCGCCGGTGGTGCGCCTCGGCATTCCCGACGATTTCGCCATCCGTTCGCTCACCGGCACCGTCGCCGCCTTCGCCCGCGAGCGGCCCGACTGCCGCCTTTCGGTGCGCTGCGGACTTTCGGTGGTGCTGGAGGCCGCGCTGGCGCGCGGCGAACTCGACGTGGCGCTCGTCAAGCGCCGGCCGGACGAGGGAACCGCGCTGGCGGTGTGGCCGGAGGTGCTGACATGGATCGGCGGTCCTGAGGACGACGGTTGCGGAACCGGCGCACCGGCGCACGCCGCGCCGCTGCCGCTCATCGCCTTTCCGCCCGGCTGCCTCTATCGCGACCGCATGATCCGCGCGCTGGAGGCCGCCGGCCGCGACTGGCGTATCGCCTATGAAAGCCCCAGCCTGATCGGCCTGCAGGCCGCCCTCTCCGGCGGCCTCGGCATCACCCTGCTCGACGAACGCACGATGCTGGCCGATCATCGCCGCCTCGGCCCGGAAAGCGGCCTGCCGCCGGTGGAACCCGCCGTGCTGGCGCTGATCGCCGCACCCGACCTCAGCGCGGAGGCCCGCGCGATGGCCGATGTGGTCGCCCGTTTCTGCGACATCGGCGCAGGCGCCCGCGGCGGCACCCGACCGGCCGCGGCCGCCGTGCCCGCCGGCGTGCTGCACATGCGGCCGTGACATCGCGCCGCGAAGCCACTATGCCTCGGCAGCGGCGGGCGCAGCGTTGCCCGCCGTGACATCCGCCTTAATCCACCGCCGTTTTTTGCAGGTTTTCCATGTCGATCACGCGTCTTGAGCCCGGCCGCCGCATGAGCCAGGCCGTCATCCACAACAACACCGTCTATCTCGCCGGTCAGGTGGCCGACGATGCCGCCGCCGGCAAGAGCGTGACCGAACAGACGAAGTCGGTGCTCGCCGCCATCGACACCCTGCTGGCCGCCGCCGGCACCGACAAGACGAAGATCATCGCCGCCACCATCTATCTGGCCGACATCGCCACCTTCGCCGAGATGAACGCGGTGTGGGACGGCTGGGTTGCCGAAGGCAATGCCCCGGCCCGCGCCACCGTGGAAGCGAAGCTCGCCGCCCCTGCCTACACCGTGGAAATCGTGGTGGTGGCCGCGGTCTGAGCGCCGCCGGCGGGGACAACCGGCCCCGCGCCGGCCCCTGCCCCCTCGCAAGCGCCGGCGGGACGTGCGATAAAGCCTCCCGCCGGCAGCGCCCGGACAGGCGCCGGCACAATGCGGACGTGGCGAAACCGGTAGACGCAGCAGACTTTGAAACAAAGTCCGGAGTGCCCGCGGGGAAACCCGCGGTGCAGAACCACTCAAACTCGGGGAAACCTCTGCGCCGCAGGGCTGCGTGGCAATCCCGAGCCAAGCCCGGCCCCGGCCGGGAAGGTGTAGAGACTAGACGGGTGGCGCCTAACGGCCCCGCGCAAGCCGCGCCGGGTGCCCATGGCGAAGGGATAGTCCAGACCACGAACGCCCCCGGCCCCGGCCGGCCGGGCGGCGGCGGAAGCCGAAGTGGTACGAAAATCTGCTTCCCGAAAGGGAGTGCGGGTTCGAGCCCCGCCGTCCGCACCAGAGGTCTCTCAAAGCCCGCATTCTCGCAAAGCCCGCGCGGGGAAGCCCTGTCGGGCAAACGCGCTGAAGGCTCACCGCACGAGGCGGTCGCGCAGGGCGGTCCAGAACGGGCGATGGGGGCTGAGCGAGGCTCTGATCTCGGCGATTTCGGTGCGCATGGCCTCGATCTGCGCCGCCTGCCCGACGATGATGTCGATCATCCGGCCCGTCACATCATCGGCCACGGCGGCGGCATCCGGCAGCGGCGGGCTGTCGGCGGGGTCGTGAATGTCGATCCCGAATTCCTGTTCGATATAGGCGATGACGGCCTCATAGTCCGCCAGCACGTCCGGCAGATCGGAATAGTCGAAGATGTACTTCACCTTTTCCGACAGGCTTTCCGGCGCGCGGGCCGGCAGGTGCCGGGTCACGGCGGCATCGAAGACCTCCGGCAGCACGGCATCCGGGCAGCGATTGTTGTAGAAGGCGCGCAGCAGCGTTTCGGCGGCCGAAGGCCGGGCCTGATGGCGGGCCGCGACCGGGCGCAGCTCCACGCCGAGCAGGCGGGAAAAGCTCGCCACGATATCCTCGCGCGGGTCGAACTTGTGCACCTCCACCCGCGCGCCGAAGGCGCGGTGCCAGTCGCGCACGATCGCATATTGCGCCATCAGGGAGCGGGCCATTTCGCCGAACGGCCGGATCGCGCCGGGATCGGCCTTATGGACGAGGCCCCACTGCGTATAGGCCGACGGCAGCCATTGCGCCGGGGCGCGGACGAAAATGACGATCCGGCTCTCCGTCTGCGCGCAGACCGTCTCGAAGAACGGGCGAACCACCGGCAGGGACGGATAATATTGCTCGTTCGACAGCAGAAACGTGCCCGCCCCGGTCTCCGCCTGCAGCGCGCCCAGCCGGTCCAGAAAGCGGTGCGCCGCCGAGATCATCTCCCCCCGCGGCAGCGCAAGAAACCGCTGGAAGCCGGCAAACTGATCGAACTGCGGGTCGATCCGCTCCATCCACTGGCCGAGATAGTGCATTCCGCGGGCGGCGAGAATGTCTTCGTTTTCCGGCAGCGCCGCCTGCAGGCTTGTGGTGCCTGTTTTCCCCATGCCGATATGGAAAATAACGTTCATGTCGCAGACCATCCCCGGAACGCACGAAGCATAAAAGGCCGCCGCATCGTTTCTCTGCGAAACGGCGGTGCCGGGCGGCAAGATCGGCCCCCGCACGGCGGCAGGTCGCAGACAATGCGCGCAAGGGCTGTTGCCGGCCCCGTCGCGGGCGACAACAGCCGCTTCTGCGACTTATTTTCTGTTCTTTCAGAGCTAAATGGCTGGCAACCGCACCGTCAATCCGCTTCCCGGTCGCACAGTCCCGGTCACTGGGTTCCGGTCGCTGGGTTCCGGTCGCACGGCGCGCCGGCAGGCCGGGCGGGCCCGCCCTGCCCCGCGAAAACCACCTGCGCGCCGAAATCACTTGCCCCCCGAAATCACTTGCCCCCCGAAATCATCTGCCCCGCCGAAATCACATGGCTGGTCTTCCGGCTTCGCGCTGGTTCCGGATGGTGCATCGCACTACAAAGGATATGCCCTCTTTGGGCGTTTCCTCCCAGACTTCAGACCGCGCGCTCGTTCGCTGCGGTCTTTTTTTTGCCCGAATTCCGGGGCGGGCGACCTTTACTCTCAAAAGACACCCACCCCGCCAGCGCACTTTCAACGGCCGCGCGGCGCCACCGCTGGCGCCTGCCAATGTTGCGTTGCACAATGTGCATAGCAGATGGCCGTAATCAGCGCGCGTTTTTCATGCTGCGGCGCGGTACAAAGGTCTCGCCCTCTTTTGGGCGTTTCCTCCCAGACTTCAGACCGCGCGCTCGTTCGCTGCGGTCTTTTTTTTGCCCGCACCGATCCCGGCTGCCCGGCCCCGCTGCCGGCCCCGCAGACCGTGCGCCCCTGCCCGCCTGACGGCCGGCAAGGCACCGTCGCTGCCACACCGGAACCGAATCTCCTGCGGCGGCAGCGGCGCGCCACGCCGCAGACTTCTGCGCCGACAGCGACCCCGCAGGCCGGGCAGCACACGTCCAGATGGATGGGTTCGGCCCGCACCGTCCCCCGATCTCAGCCAAAAGGCGTATATGCCTGCGGCGATGTTACGCGCGGCAGCCATGCGGCCTCGTCCCCTCTTGCGCCGCAATGCGCCTTCACTATCTCTTGCATCGCGGCCCTCCTATTTGATCGTGGTCAAACGGATGGGAGGGGCGAGCCAGCCCGGCACGCGGTTTTTGCCCGGCCGGCGCGGCAGTGGCCCCACTGTCGCGCGGCGGAAAGAACCGGTGCTGCCTGTTTCGGGAACCGGCAGACCGGCCGCCGCGCGCGGCAACCGGATGCCCGCACCGGCAACGGATGGCTGGCAGGGCCGCAGCGGAATGGCAGCGTTTGCGCGATGGTTGGTCGCGTTTTACGGACTGCCGGGTTCGGCTAGGTTTTAGGTGAGTCGAGAGGCGTGACGAGGCGCCTCTCTCTGGAGACCGGAGGATCGCGGCATGGTCGCCCGCATCTACAAGCCGACGCGCACCGCCATGCAATCGGGCCGCGCCCGCACGCATCGCTGGGTGCTGGATTTCGAGCCGTCCGAGCCGCGGACC
>NZ_DAISHT010000113.1:0-3415 GCF_036822375.1 Pseudoxanthobacter sp.
GCCACCAGCATGAGGCCGAAGAAGATCTGCTGGGCGGCGGCCGGCACCTCCAGATAGACCATCGAGGTGCGGATGACGGCGACGATGAGCGCGCCGACCGCGGTGTTGAGCACGCCGCCGACACCGCCGGTCAGCGGCGTGCCGCCCACCAGCACGGCGACGATGGCCGGCAGCAGGAACTGGTTGGCCGCGGTCGGCGAGCCGCCGGAAAGGCGGGCCGCCAGCATGAGGCCGGCGAAGGCGGACAGGCTGCCGGCCAGCGCGAAGGCGGCCACCTTGTAGCGGGCCACGCTGAGCCCGGCGCCCACCGCCGCCGGCTCGCCGGCTCCGATGGCCTTCAGCACGCGGCCCAGCACCGTGCGCCGCTCGATGAACAGCGTCACCGCCAGCAGCACGGCGGCCACGATCAGCTCGCGCGGCACGCCGCCGGTCTTGCCGATCATCCAGCCGAAGCAGCTTTCGCGCAGGTCTGCCGGCATGGCGAGCGACTTCTCGCCGGAGACATATTGCGCCACCGAATAGGCGATGCCGCCGACCGCCAGCGTGGTGATGAAGCTCGGGATCTTCAGGCGCACATGGACGAGGCCGGAGATGACCCCGCCGCCGGCCCCGATGAGCAGCGCCACCGGCAGCGTCGCCAGCCCGAGGGCCGGCACGAGGGCGGTGGCGAGCACCGTCGTCATCGAGGCGACCGACTGCGCCGACAGGTCGATGCTGCCGATATAGATGACGAAGGTGATGCCGAGCGCCATGATGAACAGCGCCGCGACATCGGCCCCCATTTCCAGGAGCGCGGCCGGGCGCAGGAAGGCCGTATCGAGCAGTCCGACGAAGGCGATGAGCACCGCCAGCGTGATGAGCGGAAACAACGCGCGCAGGCGCCGGCTGCGGGCGTGGGCGGTGCTGCTGCCGGCGATGCCGGCAAGAGGGGCGGCCTTGGAGAGCATCGTCTTTTCCCTCACACCATGTCGTGAACGAGATCGTAGAGCGTGGGCTTTGCGCCGGGGGCGCAGTCGAAGCGGCGGCGCACGTCGCCGTCGCGCACGACGAGGATGGTGTGGGAGAGGCCGATGGCCTCTTCCAGCGTGTCGGCGATGAGGATGACGCCGCAGCCGTCGGCGCACATGGCGCGCACCATGTCGTAGACGTCTTCCTTGGCGCCGATATCGAGGCCGCGGGTCGGGTGGTCGAGCAGGATGATGTCGGCCCCGGCGCTGCGCCACTTGGCCAGCACCACCTTCTGCTGGTTGCCGCCGGAAAGGGTGCCGCAGTCCGCGGCTTCCGACGGCGCCTTGATGGAAAGTGCGCCGATCCATTCGCGTGCCAGATCGCGTTCCGCGCCGTGGCGCAGCACGCCGCCGCGGGAATAGCGGGCCAGCTGCGGCAGGGTGATGTTCTCCATGACCGACATGCCGGCGACGATGCCTTCCACCTTGCGCTCGCGCGGCACATAGGCCATGCCGCGTGCCACGCTCTCGCGGGCGGAGAGGCGGCCGGCCGGGGCCCCTTTGATGCGGATCGCGCCGAGGTGCGGCCGCTCCAGCCCGAACAGCGTGCGCATGATGGCCTCGCGCCCCGAGCCTTCGGTGCCGACGAGGCTCAGCACCTCGCCGGCGTGCAGCGCGAAGGACACGTTGCGGTAGTGCCCGGCCTGCGACAGCCCGTCGGCCTCCAGCAGCACGGTGCCGGCATCGTAGGGGTGCTGGCGGTGCTCGCGGTAATAGTGCTTGTCGATATCGCGGCCGACCATGCGGTGCTGGATGGTTTCCACGTCGGCTTCCGCCTTCGTCATCTCGGCCGCCACCTCGCCATCCCTGAAGACATAGATGCGGTCGGAGATGTCCATCACCTCGTCGAGGCGGTGGGAGACGAAGATGAACGAGGCGCGGCTGCGCAGGTCGCGCACCAGAGCGAACAGCATCTCCACTTCGGCGCGCGACAGCACCGAGGTCGGCTCGTCGAGCAGGATGATGAGATCGCCCTCGACGCGCTCTTCCAGCGTCAGCACCTTGGCGAGTTCCACGAGCTGGCGCTCGGCAAAGGACAGCGTGCCGGTGATGGTGGCGGGGTCGATATCGAGGCGCACCTTGGCGAGCTGCTTGCGGGCCGCCGCCGCCATGGCCTTCCAGTCGATGACGCCGCGGCGCACGAACGGCTTCTCGAAGCCGAGGAAGATGTTCTCCATGACCGACAGGTTGGAGATGGTCGACTGCTCCTGAAACACCATGCCGATGCCGCGGTCCATGGCCTGCCGGGCATTGTCGAAGCGCACCGGCTGGCCGTTGAGGCGGATTTCGCCGGCATCCGGCCGGTAGGCGCCGGAGATGATCTTCATGAGCGTCGACTTGCCGGCGCCGTTCTCGCCAACGAGGCCGACGATCTCGCCGCGGCCGATGGTGAGGCTGATGCCCTTCAGCGCCTTGACGCCCGGGAAGCTCTTGACCACGTCGATGAGCTGATACATGGCCGCTGCTCCGTCACTTCACGATGTCGCGGGATTTGCGGCTGACGGACAGTCCGACCGCAACGATGACGATGGCGCCCAGAACGCCGCTCTGGATGTAGCTCGGCAGGCCGGCCACGATCATGCCGTTGCTGATGGCGGCGACGATGATCACGCCGACGAGCGTGTTGAGCACGCCGCCGCTGCCGCCCATCAGCGAGGTGCCGCCGACCACCACGGCGGTGATGGCGGTGAACATCTGGTTGGAGCCGGAATCGCCGTCGGCGATGCCGATGCGGGCGACCGACAGCAGCGCGCCGAGCCCGTAGAAGAAGCCGGCCAGCGCGAAGGCCATGATGCGCACCCGGCCGACATGCAGGCCGCTGGCGCGCGCCAGTTCCTCGCCGCCGCCGATGGCGTAGATGTTGCGGCCGAGCACGGTGTGGTTCTGGACGAACCAGGCCGCGGCCAGCCCGGCCAGCGCAACCCACACCATCAGCGGCATCTCCAGAAAGCGCACCGTGAGCAGCGCGCGGAACGCCGGATCGGCAACCGTGATGCGATAGCCGCCGGAGAGGATGTAGGTCGCTCCGAGCCCGACATAACCGATGGACAGCGAGGCCATGAAACTCGGGATTCTGAGGCGGACGTGAATGAAGCCGTTGAGGGCGCCGACGAGGGTGCCGATGGCAACCGCCGCGATCAGCGCCGGCCACCCTGTGGCCAGCGTGCCGCCCAGCGCCATGAACAGCGTTGCGAAGCCGACGGCGGAGAAGGCGACGGTTCCTTCCATCGACAGGTCGATGGAGCCCATCAGGATGATGAAGGTGACACCGATGGCGATCAGCAGCGCCGGCGAGGCGATGATGCCGATGCGGGCGATGTTGCGCACCGACAGGAAGGCCGGGTTGATGAGGGTGAAGACGGCAACGATGGCCGCCAGCACCAGAAGCGGGGCGATGCTGCGAAGAC
>NZ_DAISHT010000113.1:3515-7107 GCF_036822375.1 Pseudoxanthobacter sp.
TAGGTGGTGAGATAGCCGGCCATGATCTCGTTGGCCCGCGTGGTGTTCCAGTCGGCGGCCTGATAGTCGAGCAGCTTGATATCCGGGAACTTCTTCAGGGCGTTCATCAGGCCCTGCCGGCGCTCGATGGCCGGGATGTTGGCGGCGATGCCGCCAAGGCCGACGATCTCGCCCTTGCCGCCCATGGCGTTGAACAGGATCGTCGCCGTCTCTTCCGCCGGTTCCATATCGGACCATGACATGTGGCCGACCCAGTTCGGGCCGATGTCCCACGGGTGCAGGTCGTCGGTCTTGTTCCAGATGGTGAAGATGTGGCCGCCGCCGGCCTTCACCGCTTCCACCACCGGGCGGCAGTTGGGCGAATCGTTGGGATCGCAGGCAATCGCGCAGTTGCCGCTGGTCTTGGAGACCAGCGCCTTGATATCGGCCAGCGACTTTTCGCTCGATCCCTCGTTGATGAGGTGCACGAGGGCGCTTTTCGGCTTGCCGATGCTCTCCACGAACGCCTCGCCGCCGGAGGCGATGGAGTTCCAGTAAGGATTGGTGCGGTCGCGATAGCTCCAGGCCAGCGTCGGGTCTTCGGCCGCCAGTGCGCGGCCGCGGCCGGTCAGCGATGCGGCGGCAAGGCCGGTCAGGCCGAGGCCGGTGGCGATGAGAAAATCGCGCCGGCGCAGCTTTTCCTGTTCGAGAAAGGTCTTGATGAACGACATGGCATGGCTCTCCCGCAGCGGCGCAGTGCGGCCGCCGGCTGTGGCGTTTCCCTGAGCTGGCTTCCGTTGGTCCGGAATGGCCATTTTATCAACTAACCAGTTATCTAATAAACGGCAGCGCGTCCGTTGGCAAGCGGGCATCGCGGATTCCGATCATGATGCCGCATGGCGGGCCGGATGAACCATGTCTACATATTGAAAATAAATATCTTTTCAGAATTCAGCGGACCTTATTGTAACTAACTAGATAGTCTATTAATGTGCAATCGGACAGCCTGTGACAAAAGCGGCTGCGGCCTTATCCGGCGGCCTCTTGCACGCCGGGGGCGGCCCATGAGGGAGGAAGGCGTGACCAGCCTTTATTTTCAGAACAATTTCGTCCTCGGTTTCGGCACCTATCCGCTGCACGGGCCGGTGCTGGCCGCGGCGGTTTCGGCGGCGCTCGATGCCGGCTACCGCGCCTTCGATACCGCGCAGATGTATGGCAACGAGGCGGAGGTCGGCGCGGCACTGGCGCAGGCCGTGGCCGCCGGCCGGGTGCGGCGCGAAGAGCTGCTGATCACCACCAAGGTTCACCCCGACAACGTCACGCCCGTGCGTTTCCTGTCGTCGGTGGAAGAGAGCCGGCGGGCGCTGGGCGTGGCGCAGATCGACGTGCTGCTGCTGCACTGGCCGGCCATCGAAGGCGGGGTGGCCGGTCCGGTCCGCCTGCTGGACGAGGCGCGCCGGCAGGGGCTGACGCAGGCCATCGGCATCAGCAACTTCACCGCCCGGCAGATGCACGAGGCGCGCGAGGCGGTCGACAGCCCGATCGAGACCAATCAGGTGGAGTTCCACGCCCTGCTCGACCAGAGCCGGCTGATGGCGGCGGCGATCGAGACCGGCATTCCGCTCGCCTCCTACTGCTCGCTGGCCCGCGGCGCGGTGCCGGCCGAGCCGCTGCTGGCGGAAATCGGCGCCCGCCTCGGCAAGAGCGCCGGGCAGGTGGGCCTGCGCTGGATTCTGCAGAAGGGCGTCAGCCTCAACACCATGTCGACGCGGCCGGAGAACATCGCGGCCAACTATGCCATCACCGATTTCAGCCTTTCGGCACTCGACATGGCGGCCATCGACAGCCTCAACCGGCGCGGGCTGCGCATCGTGAGCCGCGATCTGGTGCCGTGGGCGCCGGAGTGGGACTGAGCGCCAGCCCGCTCTCTCCTGCTGTCATCTCCTGCCGCCGTCGTCAGCTGCCATTGCCTGACGCCGGTCGCCGCCGCTACCTTCCGGCAGGGCCGGCCCCTGCCCGCAGGACGACCGCCACAGAAGACCGCCAGAAAAAAACACGGAGTGAAACGCCCATGAGACCCGACGACATCCGCCCCTTCGGGCGCAGCAACGTGCCGGTAACGGCCTTCTCCTTCGGCACCGCGCCGGTCGGCAACTTCCTGAAGCCGATCGATGAGCAGACCTCCGCCGCCATGTTCGAGACCGCGTGGGCGGCGGGCGTGCGTCACTACGATACCGCGCCGATGTATGGCCACGGCCTGTCGGAATACCGCACCGGGCAGGCGCTGCGCTGGAAGCCGCGCGATGCCTTCTCGCTCGCCACCAAGGTCGGCCGCCGTCTGGTGCCGGCGCGGCGCGAGACCATCGATTTCACCCCGTGGGTCGATGCCGCGCCGTTCAGTCTGGTGTTCGATTACAGCTATGACGGCACGATGCGTGCGTTTGAGGATTCGTTGCAGCGCCTCGGGCTGGAGCGCATCGACATCTGCTACATCCACGACATTGATGTCTTCACCCGCGGCGCCGCGCAGCCGGCGGTGTTCGAGGCGGCCATGGACGGTTGCTGGCGCGCGCTGGAGCGGCTGCGTGACGAGGGTGTGGTGAAGGCGATCGGCGTCGGCGTCAACGAATGGCAGGTGTGCTTCGAGGCGCTGAAGCGGCGCGATTTCGACGCCTTTCTGCTCGCCGGCCGCTACACCCTGCTGGAGCAGGAGGCGCTCGACGGCTTCCTGCCGCTGTGCGTGGAGCGCGGGGCGGCCGTGGCGGTGGGTGGCGGCTTCAACTCCGGCATTCTGGCCACGGGTGCAAAGCCGGGCGCGAAATACAATTATGCCCCGGCCCCGGCGGCCATCATGGAAAAGGTGGCGCGCATCGAGGCGGTGTGCCGCGAGTTCGCAGTGCCGCTGCCGGCGGCGGCGCTTCAGTTCGTGGTGGCGCATCCGGCCATCCCCACCTTCGTCGCCGGCACGCGCACGGTGGAGCAGCTGCAACAGAATCTGGCGTGGTTCAGCCATCCGGTGCCGGCGGAATTCTGGCATGCCCTGAAGGCCCGCGGCCTGCTGCGCGAGGATGCGCCGACGCCGGCCGAATCCCCCGCTGCCGTGCCGGCTGCCGGCTGACGGGGCCGCCTGCGGTCGCCGGCCCCGTTCACAAACGGGACCGGCCCGTTACGCGACGCGGATGCGGGGCCATGCGGGCGCGGCGCTATGCGGATGCGGGGAGGCGAGGGCCGGCCGGTCTCTGCCGGAGCCTCTGCCGCCCCGAAAGCCGGCCGGTACCGGAGGCGATGTGAAGGCGCCGGCCCGACGGCCGCCCCCGACGGCTTCCGTGGCGCACAGGCGCGGCACCGGTTCCGGCGGTCACGGCCCGGCCGCGTCTTTGCTCCGGAGAGCCTTTGACGGAAGAGGTTTCAGCCGGCCCCGGTCTGCCGCTGAGGCTTGCCTTGCCCGCATCCCGGCCGTTGGCGCCGGTCTGGAAATCCGGCCGGCCATGCTGACCAGAGCCATGCTGACCAGAGCGATGCGAGCGGGCGATTTGACCCGGCGATCCGGCCGGGCGCGGGGCGGGACAAGCCGACCGGAAAGCCGGCGCCGAAATTCCGTCTGAGCGGATCC
>NZ_DAISHT010000113.1:7207-11177 GCF_036822375.1 Pseudoxanthobacter sp.
TCGGTTCCCCGGTTCGCCGGCGGGCCGGTGCGCCGCGCTGCCCTGTCGTTCGCTCAGGCAGCGGGACGGCTTCGCAGTCCGGCGGCGGGGGCCCCGGCAGGGCCGGTCGTGCGCCCGCCCTGCCGCCGGTCGTCGTCCGGGGTTCAGCCCCGCATGGCGGCCAGCGCCTGCGAAATGCCCTTCAGCGGCACCTTGATGGTGAAGGTCTGGCCGTTGGTGGCGGTAAAGGCGATGCTGGCCTCGCTGGCCGCCTTCAGATCGCGCGCCAGCGCATCGTCGAACGGCGCGGCCGCCTCGCAGCCGCGGGTGTCGCACAGCACATAATCCACCTGCCGCGGCTTGGCGGCGCCGACCGTCATGCGGATCCCTTCCTTGACCCGCACGCCGAGCGGCGTGCGCACGGCATAGGTCGGCTTGCCGGCGGAATCGGTGCCGATCTCCCAGATCAGCACGCTCTGTCCGTTCTTGCGGTTGGTCACCTGCAGCGAGGCAGAACAGGTGCGCCTGGCATTGTCGGCAAGGCTGTCGTGGCAGGTCACGGTCCAGTTGTCATAGACCACCGTCTCCGTGCGCTGCGGCGCCGTGGGCTTGGTCTTGGCGGCGGGGGCCTGAGCCAGCGCCGGCCCGGCCGCGAGGCTGCCGGCCACAAGCAGGGCCGCGCCGAGGCGGCGGGGCAGGCCCGGATTGAACGCGCGCGTCATCTTGACGTCCTTCCCTGTGCGGATACGCGCCCCGGAGCGGGGCATTCCGCAAACCATCGTTCCGATGCAGAACAGGCCGATCCGCGAGGACCGGCCTGTCGTCATTTCCGCAGGAGCGGCCCGGTCACCACTTGTAGCGCACACCCGTGAGGGCGGTGCCGGACGTGAAATCGCCGTTGAACTTCACATTGCCGTTCACGAAGCCGCTCCAGCCGTTGACCTTGCTGAAGATATTCAGATTGCCGCCGACTTCGCCGAACGCGCCGTGGAAGTCGTCGGTGGCGCTGAACGGCATGCCGGTGGTGAGCAGGGTGGCCTTGTTGTAGCCATCGAACTCGTACCACAGACGGCCGACCGCAGAGGCCTCCATCCAGTAGCTGTCGCCGTTGAGGATGCGGCCGCCGAAGCGGGCGCCCAGCGCGCCGCGCAGGCTGTCGCTGTTGTTCATCTGCACCGTGGCCCCGCCGATGCCGGTGAAGTCGCCGATATCGGTGTTGACGTAGGACACGGTGGCCACCGGCTCCACGAACATGCCGTTCTTGAGCGGCATCCGGTATCCGGTGTCGATGTGGAAGCCGAACGACGTGGCGTTCTGCGTCTGGCTGGTCTGGCCGAAGCCGCCCAGCGACGGGGCGCTGTAGTCGAGGTTGAGAATATCCACCTTCATCAGCGTGTCGACGAACAGGCCGCCGTTGATGTAGGTGGCGTAGAGGCCAACCGTGCCGCCGTTGTAGTCACCGCTCGTCGACGACTTGTTGAAGTCGAGCGAAGAGTTCAGGTAACCGCCGAGCATACCGAACAGCCAGGTGCCCTTCTCCATCTCCCGGCTGAAGTCCGCCCCGACGATGAAGCCGTAGGTGTTCTGCGTGTAGGAGGTGTTGAAGCCGTAGCTGTTGCCGAGGATGGAGTAGCCGGACGAGCTGTCGCGCGACATCCAGCTGCCCACGGCCTTGGCCCACAGACCCGGGCCGAGCGTGGGCCGGGTGGTGGCGGCGCCGCCGGCCAGATCGCCCTTGCCCGCCTGATTGGTGCCGGTGGCCGGGGCCGCCAGCGACGGGTTCATCTCGTAGGAGCGCAGGTCGACCTGACGATCGAGCCAGAGGCCCGTCGTTTCGTGCCAGATGGTCTGCGCGCCGGTGATGAAGGACGGGAACTCGAAGGCCTGCTGGCCGGGCACGCCGACCAGATATTCGCCCACGCCGCCGCTCGGGGTCGGCGCGGTGACCATGTCGTAGAAGAACAGCCCCTTGTCGATGACGCCGCCGAGCTTCGTGCTGTAGTTCGTCGAGGCCGGATCGATGGTGAAGCTGAACGGACCGATGCTGCCGTTCTGCGCCTCGGCCACCAGAATGCCCATCGGGTTGTAGCTGCCGGCCGTCAGGCTCACGTCGTTGACGAGAACCTTGGTGGAGCCGCTGGCCACGGTGCCCGAGATCGGGTTGCCGTTGGCATCGAGGCCGCCGATCACCAGCTTGTCGGCCGTGGAGCCGAGGCCGCCGAGATAGGCATCGACGCCCAGCGTGCTGTTGCCGGTGCCGGTGAAGGTGCCGCTGGTGTAGGTCACGTCACGGGCGGCGTTGAAGGCAAGCTGGCCCGGGACCTCGTCGATCATGGTCAGCAGGCCGGAACCGCCACCGGCCGGGGCGCCGTTCACGAACGTTTCCAGCGAGCCGAAGCTGGTCTGCTCGGCAACGCCGCCCTGCAGAGCGGTCACGATGCGACCGGGGTTGGTGAGGGTGTCGTAACCGCCGCCGAAGCTGTTGTCGCCGACGACGATCCAGGTGTTGGAGCTGTAGTTGTTGAAGGTGTCGTTGCTGCCGCTGAGGCCGACGCGGCCGACGACAGTGCCGTAGTTGTTAACGACGGCGGCCCCGCCCTGGGCGGTGATGGCCGTGCGGCCGGCGGCCGTCACCAGATCGGTGTTGGCCGGGCTGCTGCCGTCGAAGGCCCACGGCGTCACGAGGGCGCCGCCGGCAATGTTGATGCTGGTGCCGCTGCTGCTGGTGGCCGAGATCACCGCACCGGAGGTGCCGAAGCCCGCGCCGGAGGCAACGGAGTTGGCGCCGATGTTGATGGTCGCCACGCTGGCGCCGGTCACCGCAACGGCGCCGCCGGCCCCGGTCTGCAGGCTGTCGCCGCGCACGAAGCTGCCGATGCCGGTCACCACGGTCACGCTGTCGGCGCCGCCGGCCGTGATGGCCGTCTGCCCCGCGCGCACCGTGCTGGCGGTGCCGGTGGCGACCGCCACGGTGTTGCCCGTGCCGTTGTTGGTGGCGGTGATGCCCGCGCCGCCGGCGGCAATGGTGCTGCCCGACCCGGTGGTGACGCTGACAGCCCCGGAGCCGCCCGCCGTCTTCGTGGCGGTGATGCCGGAGGCCCCGGCCGAAACCGCCGTGTTGGCCGCGGTCGCGATCAGGATGTTGCCGTTCTGGGCCACGCCCGACGCGGTGATGCCGTTCAGTGCCGTGATGCCGGCATTGGACTGCACCGAGATATCGCCGCTGCCCGTGGACTTGGCGACGGCGATGCCGGTGGCCCCGGCCGTGATTGCGGCGGAAGTGGTGACCAGCACGGCGCCGTCGCCGTTGGTCTGGTTGATGTAGACGCCGTTCTGCCCGGCATTGATGGCGCCGGAGAGGCTGGCGATCACCGCGTTCGTGCCGTCACCGCTGCTGTTGGTCTTGGTGACCGACAGGCCGCTGCCGCTGGCCGCGATCGTGCCGCTGGCGGTGGTGGTGACCTGAACGAGGCCGTTGCCGTTGCTGTTCTCCACGCGCACGCCGTCGCCGGCGGTCGCCGCGGCCGACCGGCCGCTGACGGGGCCGTCGAGGCCGATGGTGGTGTTGCCGGCTCCGTCCTTGACGGCCAGCACGCCGATGCCGTCGGAGCGCACCGAATTCTGGACGGCGATGTCGACGCTGCCGCTGCCGCTGCTCACGCCGGCCACGCCGACCGAGCCGGCCGAGACCGGGCCGGTGCTGCGCACGCCGAGCACCGTGTTGTCGCCGGCCACGAGGCCGCCGACACCGATCTGCCCGGCCGTGACGCTGCCGCTGCTCTGCACCTGCGTGCTGGTGTTGTTGCCGAAGGCAGCGGCGATGACGCCGAAGTCCTGCGCAACCACGGAGCCGCTGTTGTTGACGGCGAGGGTGCTGCCGTTGCCGTCGACAAGGCCGCCCACGCCGGCACGACCCGCGGTGACGGCGCCAGTGTTGGTGACGCTGACGACGCCGTTGTCGCCGATGCCCGCGCCGACCACGCCGAGTTCG
>NZ_DAISHT010000114.1:0-7808 GCF_036822375.1 Pseudoxanthobacter sp.
CCGCTTCGCCACCGCCAACGAGGGCGACTGGAAGGGCGGCAGCCGCGGCTTCACCATCTTCAGTGCTGACGGCAAGGTGCTGTTCGACAGCGGCAACGCGCTGGATCATCTCGCCATGCGCCTCGGCCACTATCCGGAAAAGCGCTCTGCCGCCAAGGGCAGCGAGCCGGAAGGCATCGAGGTCGGCACCTTCGGCGAGCGCCGGGTGCTGTTCGTGGGCACCGAGCGCGCCTCGCTGGTGGCCGTCTATGTCGACGAAGGCGAAGGCCGGGCGCCGCGCTTCGTGCAGGCGCTGCCGGGCGGTGTGGCCCCCGAAGGGCTGCTGGCCATTCCGGAGCGCCGGCTGTTCGTTACCGCCAGCGAGAAGGATCTGCGCGAAGACGGCGGCATCGGCTCGGTCGTGACCATCTATCAGGAGCAGGAGGCCCCGGCCGCCTATCCGACGCTGCAGAGCGCCGCTGACGATGCCGGCCGTCCGATCCCGTGGGGGGCGATTTCCGGTGCGGTGGCCGATGCGACCGTGCCGGGCCGGCTCTATGCGGTCACCGACAGCGCCTATGCACAGGGCCGCATCCTGACCATCGATGCCACGAAGACCCCGGCCACGATCGTCGCCGCGCAGACGGTGACGGAGGGCGGCAAGCCGGCCAAAGGCCTCGATCTGGAAGGCATTGCGCTGCGCGACGGCGGCGGCTTCTGGCTGGTCTCCGAAGGTAACCCGGAAGGCAAGAAGGGCCCGAGCGAAAACCTGCTGATCGCCGTGGATGCCGGCGGCGCCATCGAGAAGACCGTTCGCCTGCCGGCCCCGGCGGCCGCCAGTGCCACGCGGTTCGGTTTTGAGGGCGTGACGGTGACCGGCAAGGGCGCCGGCGAGCGGGTATGGATTGCCCAGCAGCGCCCGTGGAAGGACGACGCGGCCAACACCACGAAGCTCTATGCCTACAGCCCGGCGACCGGCGCGTGGGGTGCGGTGCGCTATCCGCTGGAAAAGGCGGACAAGGGCTGGGTCGGCCTGTCGGAAATCACCGCGCTCGGCGACGAAGGCGTGGTGGTGATCGAGCGCGACAACGGCATCGGCCGCGACGCGAAGGTGAAGGCGCTGATGTTCGTGCCGGCCGCGGAGCTGAAGCCGGCGGCGCTGGGCGGCGATCTGCCGGTGGTGAAAAAGCAGCCGCTGCGCGACCTGCTGCCGGAACTGGCCGCGCCCAAAGGCTATGTGCAGGACAAGGTGGAGAGCTTTGCGGTGGATGCGCAGGGCAACGGCTTCGCCATCACCGACAATGACGGCGTGGACGATGCCTCCGGCGAAACGCTGTTCCTGCGCCTCGGCCCGGTCGCCGCGCCTAAGTCGTGACGCCCGCCTGCGTCGCGGCGCGCACGCGGCATGAGACTGCAGCATGAGGCTGCAGCATGAGAGTGACGAACGGCGCCCTCTGCGGGCGCCGTTCTGCCTGTCCGCCGGGCTTCAGCCGAGAATCTTGAGGCCGATGATGCCGCCCACGATCAGCGCCACGCAGATCAGGCGGCCCGGCGTGGTCGGCTCGCCGAACAGCACGATGCCGAGCGCCACCGTGCCCACCGTGCCGATACCGGTCCACACCGCATAGCCGGTGCCGACCGGCAGCGTCCGCAGCGCCAGCGCCAGCAGCCACACGCTGATGGCCATGGAAACGCCGGTGGCCAGCGAGGGCCACAGCTTCGTCATTCCCGCGCTGTACTTGAGGCCGATGGCCCATCCGGTCTCGAACAGACCGGCAATGACGAGATAGATCCACGCAGTCGCCGAACCCAAAGCTCACATCCCTCAACTCGCCCGGCCCGGCGGCCGGTGCGCTTCCCGCGCTGCTGCATGCTGTCCGGATCTGTGCCGGTCCGATCCCGGGCGGTGCCCGTCCCGAACGGCAAACCGGAGACCGGGCCGGACCGGTCGGATCGGATTTGCAAATCAGATCGGACTTGCAAAAAGGTGTTCGGTCTCCCGGTCCGGTTCCTCGCACAGGAGATCGGCGAGGATGCCGCGGTGGCAGTGCTCGGGGTGGCGCTCGTAGCACATCAGGCAGACCGGCCGGCCGGCCTCGCGCACGAGGCGCGAGAGATCGGCGAATTCCTTCACCGCCTCCGGGGTCTGCAGGTGCGCGTCATAGATGCGCTTCAGGTCGCCATAGCGGCCGGTGCGGGCGGCAAGGCGCCCTTCGGCCGGGGTGCCGAGCTTGCGCAGATGCACATAGCCGATGCCCTGTTCCGCCACGCCGGCGGCAATATGGCTCTTGGCGAAACCCGGCCGGCGCGAGGCGGCAACGGCGCGCACGTCCACCAGCAGGCCCACGCCGGCCGCGCGCAGGGTTTCCAGAACGGCGGGCTGTGTCACCTGCTCGTAACCGATGGTGAAAATGCGCATGATCGCTCCCCTCGCCCGGCCTCAGCGCACCACGATGCGGTTGCCGGCCACGGCCGTCACGCCGCCGTCGGCGGCAATGGCCTCCATCGCCAGATTGGCGATGCGCTGCCCGTCGGTCAGGCCGACGATCACCCGGCCCGCGGCCAGCATGGTGTAGCCGTCGCCGCCGCCCAGCATGTAATTGTTGCTGGCAACGGTGTAGGTCGCCGCCGGGTCCAGCGGCCGGCCGGCCACCTGCGCCGACAGGATGCGGTTGCCGGCCGGCCTTGCCGGATCGATGACGAGTTCAACGCCCGACACCTGCGGAAAGCGGCCCGAGGCATCGGGCAGCTTGCCGAGGCCGTGTTCCAGCGCCGCCAGCACCGTGCTGCCCTTCAGCGCAACCACCACCACCGTGTTACCGAACGGCAGTTCGGTCTGGATGTCGCGCCGCCGCAGCATGGTGCCCGGCGGATAGGTGGTATCGCCGCGGATGCCGCCGCCGTTGAGGATCGCCATATCCGCGCCGGCGGACTTCGCCACGATATCGGCGAACAGATCGCCGATCGCCGCCTCCTGCGTGCGCACGATGGCGGTGCGGCTGTCGAGTTCAATGGCGGTGCGGCCGATGTCGACGTCCAGCGCCTTCGAGAGTTCGCCCTCATAGGCGGCAACGACGGCCGCCACCTCCGGGTCGGGCGTCACGCCGGGCGAATCGTAAATGCGGAACACCGGCTTCCAGCTCACCGTGCGCCGGCCGTCGCGCTCGCTGACCTTCACGATGAAGTCGATGGCGGTGACGTAGTTGCCGTCCTCGCTCGATTCCACATGCAGCGAAACCCCGTCATAGCGGATCGCAAGGTCGTGGACGTGGCCGGTCAGCAGCACGTCGACGATCCGCTCGCTCAGAATGGCATCGTCGGTGCTGCGGTCGGCGTGGGCAACGCCGACGATCATGTCGGCCCCGGCCTTGCGCAGGGCGGCGGCCTCGGTGCGCAGCACGTCGAGCGAGGGCAGGAATGTCAGATCGCCGGGCTGCGACACCTCCGGCGTGCGGTCATAGGCAAGGCCCACGAAGCCGACGCGCACGCCGCCGAGATCGCGGATCCCGCTCGGCCGGATCTGCGGCAGCACCTGGCCCTGCGCATCGCGCAGGTTGGCGGCGAAGACCGGAAACTGCACGTCCGACAGGCGCTCGAAGAACACCGCCTTGCCGAAATCGAATTCGTGGTTGCCGGGCACGAACACATCCGGCCGGATCATGTTGGTGAGGCGCACGATGTGGGCGCCCTTGTCGAAATTCGACATCAGCGACGGCGAGAACGTGTCGCCGCCGTGGGTGAACAGCACCGGCCCGCCACGGGCCCGCTCCGCCTTCACCACCGCCGCCAGCCGGGGAAAGCCGCCCCAGCCCCGGTCGTCGGCCATGCGATAGATATCGTTGACATGCACGAGGGTGAAGGTGGTGCCGGGCGGCGGCCCGTCTTCGGCAGCCCGCACCAGACCGGGCAGGAAGAGCGCACCGAGACCGGCTCCGAGGCCGAGGCTCAGCGCTTCGCGGCGGGTCAGTTTCGGCATTGCAGGGCTCGGCTGTGGCTCATCGGCAGACGCGCGAAGCCTAACCGCCGGCGACGGGGGCCGACAACGGCTTTGTCGCCGCCGGCCGCCCGCACAGGGGGAAAATCACGCCGGCGCGCGGAACGCCTGCAGCGTGCGGGTGGGAAAATCGTAGATGTGGCCGGTTTCGGTAAAATCCGGGCGCAGCAGCGCCAGCAGCGGCTCGACGAGGTCCTCCGGCGCCGGCAGCGTCAGCGGATCCTCGCCCGGCATCGCCGCGGCGCGCATCGCGGTGCGCGTGCCGCCGGGGTTGACGAGGTTCACCCGCACCGCGGTATGCGCGGTCTCGGCCGCCCACGCCCGGCCCAGCGCATCGAGCGCGGCCTTCGTCATCGCATAGCCGCCCCAGAACGGCCGCCCGCGCCAGGCCGCGCTGGACGACAGCAGAATGGCCCGGCCGGCCGGCGCGGCCCTGAGCAGCGGATCGAGCCGGTGCACGAGACGCTGATTGGCGATGAGGTTCACATGGAGCAGCGTGGCGAGGGCGTCCGGCTCCAGATCGCAGACCGGCGTCAGCGGGCCGAGGATGCCGGCGCTCGCCACGAAGCAGTCGAGCCGGCCCCAGCGCGTGCCGATGGCCTGCGCCAGCCGGCCAAGGCCGGCATCGTCGCGCAGGTCGAGCGGCACCAGCGTCGGCGGCTCGCCGCCGGCCGCGCGGATGGCATCGTCCAGCGCTTCCAGCGCCGCAATATCGCGGGCAACGGCCACCACATGGGCGCCGCGCCCGCCCAGCCCGCAGGCAAGCGCCCGGCCGATGCCCTGCGAGGCGCCGGTGACGAGGGCGACGCGGCCGGCAAAATCCCCGGCCGTGCCCGCCTGCGCTGCGTCGGTGCCGGCCATCGCGGCTTCAGCTCGCCCGCGCCAGCAGCGGCTTGCGGCCAAGCTCTTCCTGCCGGTCGGTCAGGCGGGTCGGATAATCGCCGGTGAAGCAGGCATCGCAGAACTGCGGCTCGCGGGCGTTGCGGCCGGCTTCGCCCACGGCCCGGTAAAGGCCGTCGATGGACAGGAAGGCGAGACTGTCGACCTTGATGAAGGCGGCAATCTCTTCCACCGACATGCGCGAGGCGATGAGCTTGCTCTTTTCCGGGGTATCGACGCCGTAGAAGCAGGAATCGGTGGTCGGCGGGCTGGCGATGCGCATGTGCACTTCCGTCGCCCCGGCGTCGCGCACCATCTCCACGATCTTGAGCGAGGTGGTGCCGCGCACGATGGAATCGTCGATCAGCACCACGCGCTTGCCTTCCAGCATGGCGCGGTTGGCGTTGTGCTTCAGCTTCACGCCCATGCGGCGGATGGAATCCGTCGGCTGGATGAAGGTGCGGCCAACATAGTGGTTGCGGATGATGCCGAGTTCAAACGGCAGGCTGGCCTCCTGCGCGTAGCCGATGGCGGCCGGGGTGCCGGAATCCGGCACCGGGACCACAAGATCGGCGGGGGCCGGGTTCTCGCGGGCCAGTTCGGCGCCGATGCGCTTGCGCACCGAATAGATGTTGCGCCCTTCCACGATGGAATCCGGCCGGGCGAAATAGACATATTCGAAGATGCAGAAGCGCGGCCGCGCGGGCTGGAACGGCCGCAGGCTTTCGATGCCGCCTTCGGTGATGACCACCAGTTCGCCGGGTTCGATATCGCGCACATAATGGGCGCCGATGATATCGAGGGCGCAGGTCTCGGAGGCCAGCACATAGGCGCCGTCGAGCTGGCCGAGCACCAGCGGGCGCACGCCGAGCGGATCGCGGCAGCCGATCATGCCGCCGCCCCACAGCGCCACGATGGCATAGGCCCCCTCGATCTGGCGCAGCGCATCCACCAGCCGGTCGATCAGCGGACCGCGATTGGAGGTGGCGATGAGGTGGATGATGGTCTCGGTATCGGACGTGGACTGGAAGATGGAGCCGCGGCCCTGCAGCGTGCGCTTCAGCACGCGGGCATTGGTGAGGTTGCCGTTGTGGGCCACCGCGAAGCCGCCACCCGCGAACTCCGCGAACATCGGCTGCACATTCTGCAGCACCGGCGCGCCGGTGGTGGAGTAGCGCGTGTGGCCGATGGCCGTGCGCCCCTTCAGCCGCTCGATGATCGAGGGATGGGTGAACACATCGCCGACGAGGCCGATATGGCGCTCCAGAAAGAAATCGCTGCCGTCGCTGGAAACGATGCCGGAGGCCTCCTGCCCGCGGTGCTGCAGGGCGTGCAGGCCAAGGGCGGTCAGCGCCGCCGCCTCTTCATGCCCGAACACACCGAACACGCCGCATTCCTCGTGCAGGTGATCGCCGTCGAAAGGGGTGCCCGGCGCGCCCGCGGCGGGGCCGTTCTGCGCCGTGTCATCGTGCGCGGTCATATCATCGTGCGCGGTGTTGTGGTGGTGAGTGTCCATCGTCATCCGTCGAACTGTCCCGCCGCCTGACCGGAGCGCTGCCCGCCCGGCCCGCCAGAGCCTCTCCCGGTCTCCGGCGCAGAAATCCGGCTCCGCCACTGGCTGGAAACCGGCACTCCCCTCGCGGGCCCGGAGGGGGCAGGCCCCCTCGCCGCGAAAGTCCGAAATCCCTCGCCCCGGTCGAGGCCGGATGCGATGCACCCATACGAACAACGCCCCGGTGCGCCAGCGGCGCGCCAGGGCTGTTCCCATGTCTGCGTGCGCGGGCGGCACCGTGATACCGCGCCGCCGATCTGCCGCGCCCCCTCCATATAGGCCGTTCCGCTCACTGCGGAAGGCCGGGGCCTGCGGAAAGCCCGCCATCCCGGTTTCGCCGGGCGGCCGGTCGTTCCGGCAACAGCGGCTCTGCTCTAGCCGGCAAAGCGCGCGGCGTCGATAGCCCTTGGGCCACACCCTGCCATGCGGGCCCTGCAAGGCGCGCGGCGATCATGCCACGGACCGGCCGCGGCCGCACGCCGGATGCGTCCGCGCCGGGACGGCGCGCGCCGTCGCCGCGCTTTGTCCGCCGGGCCGGATGGCCGCACCGGGCGGGCGACGGCCCTTTTACTGTGCCGGCTGGCCTTCTGCCGGCGCCGGCGTCGCCGGCTGCTGCTGCTGGCCGCCGCTCGACTGGATGAGCTGATCGAGGCTCTGGCGCGAGTTGTTGCCATAGGCCGGATCGGCCGGCGCGGCGGTGCCGCGGGTCTCTTCTCCGGTGGTCTCGCCTTCCGGCGCCCTGGCGGCCCCGGGCAGCACGTTGCCGAGCGTGCCCAGCCGCTCGCGCAGCATCTCATCCGGGTTGGAAGGCAGCAGCGCCAGCAGGCGGTTGCCCAGTTCGTCCAGCATCACCCTGGAGCGGGCGTCGGCCACCCACACCGGCTGCTTGGTAACCGGCACCAGCCAGTTGAAGAACAGCATCGCCACCACGACCAGAAGCAGGCCGCGCGCCGCGCCGAACACGAAGCCGAGACCGCGGTCGACCACGCCGACCCGGCTGTCGATGACGAAATCGGAGATCTTCATGGTGATCACGCTGACGACGATGAGCGTGACGAGGAAGATGCCCGCGATGGTCAGCGCCAGCGCCAGATGCGGGTTCTTCACATAAGTCTGCGTGATCGGCAGCAGATGGCCGTAGAACGCATAGGCCGCAACCGCTGCGGCCACCCACGAGGCGATGGAAAGCACCTCGCGCACGAACCCGCGCACCATGGCCAGCACGGCAGAGAGAAGTGTGACGACGAGGACGACCCCGTCGAGAGCTGTGATCGACATTGGTCGGATTCACCCCTCGCGCAGCGCTTTGCGCTGCCAGTTAGCGTGCGTGCAGCGCCCTGCGCTGCCGGTTAGCCTGCATGCAGCGCTTTGCGCTGCCGGTTTAGCGTGCGTGCAGCGCCCGGC
>NZ_DAISHT010000114.1:7908-11045 GCF_036822375.1 Pseudoxanthobacter sp.
CTGCCGGTCAGCCGCGATCGGACGGATCACCCTTCCGACCCCCGGTGCCCGTCCCCGCTGCCGCTTCGCGCCGGCCCCGCAAGAGACCGGCACGGGCCGGGCCGCGGCACCGCAATTCTATCTGCCTCACCGGCCGGCGGCGGGCAAGTCCGCCAGTCCGGCCAGCCGCCAGTCCGACCCTCCGCCAGTCCGGCCGTCCGCCAGCCCACCCGGCCTGCCAGTCCGTCTTCGCCGTCCGGCCTGCGTGCCCGGGCGGTCAGGCCTCGCGTACCCAGTCTTCGTCGTCCGGCATCTGCGGCCATGCCGGCCTGTCCGGGCTGCCTTGCGTCCGCGCCCCGGCAGGCAGCGTCTTCTGGCCGCCGCGGCCGGAAACCCGGTTGCCGTCCGCCGCGGGGCGGGACCGGCCGCCGGCGATATCGGCCACCAGATCGGCCAGCGCCGCCACACCCTGCACGCCCAGCGCACGACCGCGCGTCTCGTCGCCCACCACGGCCTCCGGCACCACGGCAGAGCCGAAACCGAGCTTCTCGGCCTCCTTCAGCCGTGCACCGGCATGGCCGACCGGGCGGATGCGGCCCGTCAGCGAAACCTCGCCGAAATAGACGCAATCGGGCGGAAGGGCAACCCCGCTGAGGGACGAGACGAGGGCCGCTGCAACCGCAAGATCCGCCCCCGGCTCGACAATGCGCAGCCCGCCGGCAACGTTGAGATAAACGTCGTTGGCCCCGAAGCGCACGCCGCAGCGCGCCTCCAGCACCGCGAGGATCATCGCCAGCCGGTTGCCGTCCCATCCGACCGTCGCGCGCCGGGGCATCGACAGCGGCGAGGGCGCGACGAGGGCCTGAATTTCCACCAGCAGCGGCCGCGTGCCTTCCATGCCGGCAAACACCGCCGTGCCCGGGCTCGACTGGTCGCGGTCGCCCAGAAACAGTTCCGAAGGGTTGGCCACTTCGCGCAGCCCCAGCCCGGTCATCTCGAACACGCCGATCTCGTCGGTCGGGCCGAAGCGGTTCTTCGTGGTGCGCAGCACGCGGAACGGGCCGGAGCCGTCGCCCTCGAAGCTCATCACCGCGTCGACCATGTGTTCCACCACGCGCGGGCCGGCGATCTGCCCGTCCTTGGTGACATGGCCGACCAGCACCACCGTCGCCCCGCTCTGCTTGGCATAGCGGATCATGGCGTGGGCGCAGGCACGCACCTGCGTGACGGTGCCGGGTGCCGATTCGGCCATCGCCGTCCACAGCGTCTGGATCGAATCGATCACCACCAGCGCCGGGCGCTCGCCGGAAAGCGTGGCGAGGATGTCTTCCACGCTGGTTTCGGCCGCAAGCGCCACCGGCGCATCGGAAAGGCCGAGGCGCTCGGCCCGCAACCGCACCTGCGCGGTTGCCTCCTCGCCGGAGACATAGACCACCCGCTCGCCCGCCTTCGCCAGCGCGGCGGCGGCCTGCAGCAGCAGGGTGGATTTGCCGATGCCCGGATCGCCGCCGATGAGGATGGCCGAACCGCGCACGAACCCGCCGCCGGTCACCCGGTCCAGTTCGGCAATGCCGCTCAGCACGCGCGGGGCCTGCGGCTCGCTGCCGGAAAGGTCGGCGAGCGTGACGGTGCGGCCCTTGCGGGGCGAGGTTTTCGGCCCGCCAAGCGGATTGGCGGCGGATTCCTCAACGATGGCGTTCCACTCGCCGCAGGATTCGCACTTGCCCGACCAGCGCGACGTGACCGCCCCGCAGTTCTGGCAGACGAACTGGCTGCGCCCCTTCGCCATGAGGCCTCAGAGCGAATAGCCGGCGCCGATGTGGCGGCGGGCAAAGCGGCGGCCGAGGTGGGTCAGCACCTCGTAGGAAATGGTGCCGGCGCGCGTCGCCACCCCGTCGAGCGGCGCGGTCGGGCCGAACAGCTCGATGAAATTGCCGCGCTTGACGAACTCCGAGGGCACGTCGGTCACGTCGAAGGCCATCAGGTCCATCGAGACGCGGCCGAACAGCGGCACCAGATGGCCGCCGAGCGCACCGAGCGCGCCCTCCCCGGCCGCATCGCTGCCGCCGGCCGAGCGCGGGAAGCCGTCGGCATAGCCGACCGAAACCACGGCAATGCGGGTATCGCGCCGCGCCGTCTGCGCCGCGCCGTAGCCGACGGTTTCGCCGGAGCGCACCGAGCGCACCTGCACGATGCGCGCCTCCAGCGTCACCACCGGCAGCATCGGGTTTTCCTGCCCCGCGATGGCGCTGCCGCCATAGAGCGCGATGCCGGGCCGCACGAGGTCGAAGTGGAAGTTGCGGTCGGTGAGGATGCCGGCGGAATTGGCGATGGAAACCGGAATGCCCGGCAGCAGCGCGCGCGCGGCCCGGAAGCTCTTGAGCTGGCTGCGGTTCATCGGGTGGTCGGGCAGATCCGCACAGGCCAGATGGCTCATGATGAGGCCGATGCCCGCCCGCCCCGGCAGCGTGCCGTTGGCAGCCAGCGCGGCGGTTTCGCCGAGCGAGATGCCGAGCCGGTTCATGCCGGTGTCGATGTGCAGCGCGGCGAACGGCACTTCGTCTTCCCGGCCCTGCCGGAAGGCGACCCATTCGGCGATTTCGGCCTGCGAGCCCAGCACCGGGTGCAGGCCGGCGGCGGCAAACACCGGAGCGGCGCCGGGCGCCAGACCGTTCAGCACATAGATGTCGGCCTGCGGCGCCACCGCGCGGGCGCGCACGCCCTCCGAAAGCAGCGCCACGAAGAAGGTGCGGCAGCCGCCGGCCGTCAGCGCGCGCACCGCCGGCTCAAGGCCGGTGCCGTAGGCATCGCCCTTGACCACGGCGGCGCATTCGGCCGGCGCGGCGGTTTCCGCCAGCGCCTGCCAGTTGGCCACCAGCGCATCGAGATCGATGGTCAGCCGGCCGCCGGCAAAGTGGCGCACGTCCTCGCGCAGCGCCGCCAGATAGCCGGCATCCTCCAGCCCGGCGAGCCCGGCGCCCGCCAAGTCCTCGCCGTAACCGGCCGCGTTGCCTGTGGTCCAGTCTGCCGCACTCATCTCTTCATTCCAGTCTGTCCGGCAGGGTCACCTCGCGGGCGAGGTTGGAGAACCGCGTCACTTCCGCATCGAACTGCAGCAGAACGGTGCCGGTGGGGCCGTGACGCTGCTTGCCGATGAT
>NZ_DAISHT010000115.1:0-11014 GCF_036822375.1 Pseudoxanthobacter sp.
GGCCGAACGGCTCGGGCAAGTCCACGCTGTCCTATGTGCTGGCCGGCCGCGACGGTTACGCGGTGACGGAGGGCAGCGCCACGCTGAACGGTGTGGACCTGCTGTCGCTGGAGCCGGAAGAGCGCGCCGCCGCCGGCGTGTTCCTTGCCCTGCAATACCCGGTCGAAATTCCCGGCGTTGCCAACATGACGTTCCTGAAGACCGCCCTTGCCGCCCAGCGCAAGGCCCGCGGCGAGGCGGAACTTTCGACTGCCGCCTTCATGAAAAAGGTGAAGACTGCGGCTGAAAAGCTTGGTATTTCACCGGAAATGCTGAAGCGCGGTGTCAATGTCGGGTTTTCCGGCGGCGAGAAGAAGCGCAACGAAATTCTACAGATGGCGGTGCTGGAGCCGAGCCTGTGCGTGCTGGACGAGACCGATTCCGGCCTCGATATCGATGCGCTGAAGGTGGTTTCGGAGGGCGTCAACGCACTGCGCGCGCCGGACCGCTCGATGCTGGTCATCACGCACTATCAGCGCCTGCTCGATCACATCGTGCCGGACGTGATCCATGTGCTGGCCCATGGCCGCATCGTGAAGAGCGGAGGGCGCGAACTGGCGCTGGAGCTTGAGGCCCGCGGCTATGCCGACTATGTCGGTCAGGCTGCGTGATGGGGGAGGATGCGATGACCATCGAGCCCCGCCGCCTGACGACGGCGGCCGAAACGGCGCTGGCGGTGCGCTTTGCCGCGCGCGATTTCAGCGGCGAGCCGGCCGCTCTGGCGGAGCGGCGCCGCGCCGCCTTTACCGCCTTCGGCGCAACCGGGCTGCCCAACAGGCGGGTTGAAGCCTATCGCTACACCGACCTGAAGGCGGCCCTGCCGGATCTGGCAGCCGCGCCGGCGGCCGCGGTCGTGCCGGCCGGCCGGGTGTGGGATTTCGGCGGCCTTGCCGCGCACCGGGCGGTGTTCGTCGACGGTCGCTTCGATGCCGGGCTGTCGGACCTTTCCGGGCTCGACGGTGCGGTGACCGTGCGGCGGCTTTCCGAGGCCGGCTTCGCCGGCGTCGGGACGCTTGCGGGCGAACTCTCCGGCACCGGCGGCGATCCGGTGGTGCAGCTCAACACGGCGCTGTTCGACGATGGCGTGGTGGTGGATGTCGCTGCGGGGGCGAGCGTTTCGCAGCCGCTGGCAATCGTGCATGTCGCTTCCGGTGCGCCGGTCTGCGGCTTCTCGCGCCATGTGGTGCGGGTGGGCGCGGGGGCCAGCGTGCGGGTGATCGAGCACCACAGCGGGCCGGACGGCGTTGCCTATCAGGCCAGCAGCCTTGTCGAACTCGACATTGCCCGGCAGGCGCGCGTGCTGTGGACCCGCCTGCAGGAAGACGGCCATCAGGCCGTGAGCCTCGGCGGCGCCGCGATCCGGCTCGGCGAGGGGGCGGAGCTGCAGTCGCTGTCGGTGGTGTTCGGCGGCCTGCTGTCGCGCAATCAGGGCGTCGTGCATTTTGCCGGCCCGCACGCCCGCGCGGTGTTCGAGACGGTGACGCTGGTCGATGGCCGGCGGCTGGCGGACGCCACGCTGACGGTCGATCACGATGTGCCGGACTGCACCAGCCGCGAACGCTTCCGCGCTGTCATCGACGATGCGGCGCGCTCGGTGGTGCAGGGCCGCATCGAGGTGGCGCAGGATGCTCAGCGCACCGACGGGCGGATGATGACGCAGGCTCTGGTGATCGGCGCGCAGGCCGAGGCGATCAACAAGCCGGAGCTGGAGATCTTCGCCGATGACGTGCAGTGCGCCCACGGGGCGACGTCCGGGCGGCTGGACGAGAACGCGGTGTTCTATCTGCGCTCGCGCGGGGTACCGAAGGCGGAGGCCGAGGCGCTGCTTCTGGAAGCGTTTCTGGCGGAATCCATCGAGAGCTTCGCCGACGAGGCGGTTGCCGCCGTGCTGTCGCAGCGCCTGCGGGCGCTGCTGGCCGGCCGCCGTGCCCGCGGCACCATCGGGGAGGCGGCATGATGAGCGACGCCGTTCTGCAGGCCCCCTACGATGTCGAGGCCGTGCGGGCCGATTTTCCGATCCTGTCGCGCACGGTCTACGGCAAGCCGCTGACCTATCTGGATAACGGGGCCTCCGCCCAGAAGCCGCAGGCGGTGCTGGACCGCATGATGCGGGCCTATACCGAGGAATATGCCAACGTTCACCGCGGGCTGCATTTCCTCTCCAACGCGGCGACGGATGCCTTCGAGGCAGCGCGCGAATCCGTGCGGCGGTATTTCAACGCCGCCTCGCACGAAGAGATCGTCTTCACCCGTTCGGCGACCGAGGCCATCAACCTCGTGGCATCGAGCTTTGCCGGACCGCAGGTCGGCGCGGGCGACGAGATCGTTCTGTCGGTGATGGAGCACCATTCCAACATCGTGCCCTGGCACTTCCTGCGCGAGCGCAGGGGCGCGGTGCTGAAGTGGGTGCCGGTGCGCGCCGACGACAGCTTCGATCTGGAAGCCTTCGCGCGCCTCATCGGGCCGCGCACGAAGATGGTGGCCGTGACCCACATGTCCAACGTGACCGGCACAGTGACGCCGGTTGCCGAGATCGTGCGCATCGCCCACGCCCGCGGCGTGCCGGTGCTGGTGGACGGCAGTCAGGGCGCCGTGCATCTGGATGTGGACGTGCAGGCGCTGGGCGTCGATTTTTATGTGGCGACCGGCCACAAGATCTACGGCCCGACCGGCATCGGCGTGCTCTTCGGCCGGCGCGATCTGCTCAACGCCATGCAGCCCTATCAGGGCGGCGGCGAAATGATCCGCACCGTCACGCAGGACGACGTCACCTATGGCGAGGCGCCGTTCCGCTTCGAGGCCGGCACGCCGCCCATCGTGCAGGCGATCGGCCTCGGCGCCGCGCTGGATTATGTGAGCGCGCTCGGCCGCGACCGCATCCGCGCCCATGAGGAGCACCTGCGCGCCTATGCGCACGAGCGCCTCGGCGCGCTCAATTTCGTGCGCATCTTCGGCCGTGCGCCGGAAAAAGGCGCCATCGTTTCCTTTGCCGTGGACGGCGCGCACGCCCACGACATTGCCACCATTCTCGACCGCGAGGGCGTCGCGGTGCGGGCCGGCACCCATTGCGCCATGCCGCTTCTGGAGCACTATGGCGTGACCGCGACCTGCCGGGCATCGTTCGCGCTTTACAACACGGTCGATGAAGTCGACCGGCTGGCAGCGGCGATCGAGAAGGCTCACCGGTTCTTCAGTTGACGGAGCGACGCGCAATGGACGACAGCGCAGGCACCCTCAGGGCGGACGAGGCGGCAGGCGGCGGCGACGGGCCGGCCGCCGGCGCCGTCGCGGCGGAAGCGGCAGCCGGACAGCCGCTTTCCGCGATTCCGCAGGAGGAACTGGAACGGCTGACGGACGACATCATTGCCGCCCTGAAGACCGTCTACGACCCGGAGATCCCGGCCGACATCTACGAACTCGGCCTGATCTACAAGATCGATGTCGACGACGACCGCACCGTGACCATCGACATGACGCTGACCGCCCCGGGCTGCCCGGTGGCCGGCGAAATGCCGGGGTGGGTGCAGAATGCCGTCGGCGCCGTGCAGGGCGTGGGCGATGTGAAGGTGAACATGGTGTTCGATCCGCCGTGGTCGACCGAGCGCATGTCGGAAGAGGCGCGCGTGGCGCTCGACTGGTACTGAGGGCCGGCCGGGTGCGGAGGCGGGGCGGGCTTGACAGCCCCCGCCTTTGAAACCACACGAGAAAGAAGCGCTAAACGGCGGATAAATCCGGCGTTTTTATTTTTTCCAGTTTCAGGGTGCGCCGGCCGGTGCCGCCCGGTGCAATCCTTGCAGGAGTGGTTCGGATGACGGTTCAGAGCGACGTTGCCACCACCCGCGCAGCCCGGCCGCGGCGCCGGATTCAGGTGATGAGCCTGACGGCGGCGGCCGAGGAGCGGGTGCGCGAAATTCTGGACAATGCCGACCTGCCGCACGGCGGGCTGCGCGTGGGCGTGCGTAACGGCGGCTGCGCCGGCATGTCCTACACCATGGATGTCGTTGCCGCCCCCGGTGCCGGCGATGAGGTGATCGCGTTCGAAGGCGGGCAGGTGTTCGTGGATCCGAAAGCGGTGCTGTTCCTGCTCGGCACGACGATGGACTTCCGCGTCACCAAGCTGTCGGCGACGTTTGCGTTCGACAATCCCAATCAGGTTTCGGCCTGCGGCTGCGGCGAGTCCGTGTCGCTGAAGGCCGCCGATCCGGGGGCGCTGGACGGCTGAACCGGAAGCCGCCGGCGGGGCCGGACCATGCTGGACGCCGGTTATCTGGACGATCTTTTCGCCGGTTTCGGGCGGGTTTCGGTGCGGCGCATGTTCGGCGGGCAGGGCGTGTTCGTCAGCGGGCTGATGGTGGCCATCGTCATCGGCGACGTGCTCTATGTGAAGGCGGATGCGGAGAGCGAGGCCCGCCACCGGGCGGCCGGCTGCGAGCCGTTCCGCTATGTCTCGTGGCTGAAGGCCGGCGGCACGCGCACCACCACGCTGTCTTACTGGCAGGTGCCGGAGGGGGCCGGCGACGATGCCGATGCCTTCCGGCCATGGGCCTCGGGCGCGGTTGCGGCCGCCATCCGGGCCGGACAGGCGGCGGAGGCCGCACGCGCGCGGCGCCGGGCCCGCCAGCGGCAGCCGGCAGCGGACCGGGCCGGCTGACAGGCGCGCAGGCCGCGGCGTCGCGAGGCGGCGGATTTTCGGGAGAGGCGGCTGCGCGCTCAGCGCGAGCGGCGCAGGTCCTGCTCAAAATCCGGGTCGGTTTCGCAGATCACCCGGTTGCCGCCGCTCCACTGGGCTTCCGAAAGGCAGCCGGCGGCGCGCGCCATCAGGGTGGCGGGGTTGTCGTCGTCGCTCAGTGCGGCAACGCCGAGCGAGAGCGACAGGCGCCCCAGCGCTTCTTCCGCCAGCCCGGCAACGACCATCTGCTGCCCGGCCGCGGCCCGGCGCAGGTGCTCGGCCACCGCCACCGCCTGACGCAGGTTGCTGTCGGGCAGCAGCACGGCAAAGGCCTCGGGCCCGTGGCGATAGACGATGCCGAGATCGCCGACGCAATCGACCAGCATCCGGCCCGCGGCCGCGGCGACATCGTCGGCCACCGGCTGGCCATGGGTGCGGCCCAGCTCGGCACAATGATCCACACCCGCCAGCAGCACCGCCAGCCGCCGTTCGCTTTCCAGCGCGCAGCGCGTGGCCGCCACGACCGCGCGGTCGAAGACCTCGCGCTCCGGCATCGGCTCGTTATCCGGCGGCATCGGCAGCGGGTCGGCCAGAACGGCGGCAAGGTCGCAGCGGTGGGCGGCAAGGGTGGCGGAGATATCGCGCACCACGCCTTCCGACTGCTCGATACGCTCGATGACGCTGACGATCTGCCCGGCGAAATCGTCGGCGCCGAGGGGGGCGCCGGAAAAGGCGGTCAGCACCGGTCCGCCGAGCGCATCGCGCAGGCGCTTCAGTACCTCGATGTCGCGTTCCAGTGTTTCCGCAAGGCTTTCCACGATGTCGGCCGCGGTTGCCATCTCGACGCGGGCGTCGGCCGTGCCGGCGCCGGGCAGAAGCGCGATCTCTTCCCGCACGCGGGTGATGGCGGAAAACGCTGCCTCCAGAGCCGGGTTCAGGCCGCCGTCGAAGGCATTCAGGCCGGCCTCGGATGACTGCCGCGGGACAGCGGACCGTTCGGCCGGAACCGGGCTGGCGCCTCTTTCCATCGGATGCTCCTTCGGCCTCGCCGGCACCGGAGGCGCCCGCGTTACCTGCTGCACGGCGGCTGTGGCCGCGCCGGCGGCAGCCGGCAGGCGCAGTCACACGATTCTGAGCAGGATGGTGGGCGAGAAAGTTTAAGGAGCCGTTGAAACGCGCCCGCCGCCCGCGCACCGGAACGGCGCGGGCGGCGGGACGGTTGCGGAAAGTGGGGCGGCGTGTTTATCCGGCCGCAGCCGGCGCCGGCTGCGGCAGGCGGGCGCCGGTCAGGGCGGCAACGCCGCGGCCATAGTCCGGGTCGACCTGCCAGAACAGCGCGACCTGCCGCTCCACGATGTCCTGCGGCACGCCGGCCATCGCCTCGGCGATGTTGTGGAACAGAGCCTCCTTCTGCGCCGGGCTCATGAGCCGGAACAGCGCGCGCGGCTGGCTGAAATCGTCGTTGCCGGCGCGGTGATCGTAGCGGCCGGCGGCACCGCTGAGCGGCAGCGGCGGCTCGGCAACGGCGGGATCCTGCACCGGTCCGCCGAACGAGTTCGGCTCATAATAGGCATCGGAGCCCTGCGGGGCATCGAAGCGCATCGCGCCATCGGCGTGGTAGGTGTGGACCGGGCAGCGCGGGCGGTTGACGGGCAGCATCTCGTAATGGGTGCCGACGCGGTAGCGGTGGGCATCGGCATAGGAAAAGATGCGGGCCTGCAGCATCTTGTCGGGCGAGAACGAGATCCCCGGCACGACGTTGGAGGGTGAGAAGGACGCCTGCTCGACCTCGGCGAAGTAGTTGTCCGGGTTGCGGTTCAGTTCGATATAGCCGACCTCGGTCACGGGAAAGTCGGCATGGGGCCAGACCTTGGTCAGGTCGAAGGGATTGAACGGCAGGGCTTCGGCCTCAGCCTCGGTCATGACCTGAATCTGAACGGTCCAGCGCGGAAACTCGCCCCGCTCGATGGCGCCGAACAGGTCGGCCTGCGAGCTCTCGCGGCTGGTGGCGACGAGCGCCTCCGCCTCGCGGTTGGTGAGGGTGCGGATGCCCTGCTGGGTCTTGAAGTGGAACTTCACCCACACCCGCTCGTTTGCGGCATTGATCAGCGAGTAGGTGTGCGAGCCGTAGCCGTTGATGTTGCGGAAGCCGGCCGGCAGGCCGCGATCGGAAAACAGGATCGTGACCTGATGCAGGCTCTCCGGCGAGAGCGACCAGAAATCCCACATCGCGGTGGGCGAGCGCATGTTGGTGTGCGGGTGGCGCTTCTGGGTGTGGATGAAATCGGGAAACTTCAGCGCATCGCGGATGAAGAACACCGGCGTGTTGTTGCCGACCAGATCCCAGTTGCCTTCCTCAGTATAGAACTTCAGCGCGAAGCCGCGCACGTCGCGCTCGGCATCGGCGGCTCCGCGCTCGCCGGCCACGGTTGAAAAGCGCAGCAGCAGCGGCGTTCTGGCCCCCGGCTGCAGGGCCTTTGCCCGGGTAAAGCGGCTGATGTCGCCGGTGACGACCAGTTCGCCGTAGGCGGCCGAGCCCTTGGCATGCACCACGCGCTCGGGAATGCGCTCGCGGTTCTGGTGGGCGAGCTTTTCGAGCAGCTGATAGTCCTGCATCAGCAGCGGGCCGCGCGGGCCGGCCGTGACGGAGTTCTGGTTGTCGGCGACAGCTGCGCCGGCGGTGGTGGTCAGGGTCGGGCGGGACATGGTTGTTTGCTCCCTTGTGTCCGGGTCGGGAGCGAAGATGCGCGCTGATTGCAAATGCGTCTAATTCGATTGCACGCCGGTCGCGATCAGATAATCTTATCGGATGGTCACGCTGCGACAGCTTCGCTATTTCGAGGCACTGGCCCGCCACGGCCATTTCGGCCGCGCGGCGGCGGAATGTGCCGTCACCCAGCCGGCCCTTTCCCAGCAAATCCGCGAGCTGGAAGCCTTTCTGGAAACGCCTCTGGTGGAGCGGCAGCCTTCCGGGCTGCGGCTGACGGAGGCCGGTGCGCGCTTTGCGGAAGGCGCGCGCACCGTTCTGGGCGATGTCGGTGCCCTCGTTGAATCGGTGCGCCATCGCGGGCCGGGGCTGGCGGGCACCCTGCGGCTCGGCATCATCCCTTCGGTCGCGCCCTATCTGCTGCCGGCGCTGCTGCCGCAGGTGCACCGGCGCTATCCCGCCCTCGATCTCGATGTGCGCGAGGCACTGACGCAGGCGCTGACGGAGGATCTCGCCGGCGGCCGCCTCGATGCGGTGGTGCTGGCGCTGCCGGTGGAGGCGGCGGGGCTGGAGGTTCTGCCGCTGTTCGACGACCGTTTTCTGCTGGCCGCGCCGCGCGCGCAGGTACCGGCCGGGCGGGGCGAGGCGCACCTTGCCGATCTGGCCGGCGAGCGGCTGCTGCTGCTGGAGGAAGGGCACTGCCTGCGCGAGCAGACGCTGACCTATTGCCGCCCGGCGGGCCCGGAGGTGCGCAATGCGCTGGGGGCCACCAGCCTGGCGACCATCGTGCAGATGGTGGCAAACGGCTACGGGGTCACGTTGCTGCCTGAAATGGCGGTCAGAAGTGAAATCGCCAGCGACCCGCGCATTGCCATCCTGCCCTTTGCCGCGCCGCAGCCGGGCCGGACGATTGCGCTGGCGTGGCGCAAATCGGCGCGGCGGGACAGAGACTTCCGCCTGCTCGCTCAGATGATCGGCGAAGTCTGCACGAGCGGCGAGGGGCAGCCGCAGGGCGACCTAAAGGCCACACCGGCGGCGTAACCCTGCGGGGAAGAGGCGTGGCCTGCCGGAAGCTTTTGCCCCCGGCGCCGGCGGGTGTTAAGGAGCGGCGTTCCGCCGGCCGGCTGGCCGTGCGCGAAAGGCCGGATTGTCATTGGGGCCGGGTGTTCGAAAGCATGAGTGGCGCGGTGGAAACGAAGCGCAGCAACCGGGCGGGCCGCATCCGCCCGCTCCGCCTTTCTGCGCTGGCAGGGGCTGCCGCGGTGGTCATGGGCACCGCCCCGGCCTTCATGGGCGCAGCCCCGGCCATGGCGCAGCTGACCCTCGGCGGCGCCGTCGATCCGGCCAATCCGCCGCCGATCCCCAAGGTGACACCCGCCCCGGCCGCGCCCCGCAAACCCGCTGCCCCCAAACCGGCCGCACCGGATGCCGCGACGCCCGCCCCGGGCGCAGCCGCGCCGCAGCCGGAGGCCGGTGCCGCAGCCGGGCCGCACACGCCGTCCGGCGATGTCATCAGCGCCACGCCGCCGGCACCGCCGGAGCAGCGGCTTTCCAATCCGGTTGCCGTGTTCTCCGGGCTCGACAAGATCACCGGCCGCATCATCTCCTTCGATGCCTACATCGACGAGACCGTGCAGTTCGGCGCGCTGCGGGTGACGCCGCGGGCCTGCTACACCCGGCCGGCCACCGAGACACCGCGCACCGACGCCTTTATCGAAGTCGACGAGATCACCCTCGACAACAAGGTGCGCCGCATCTTTACCGGCTGGATGTTTGCGGCCAGCCCCGGCCTCAACGCCGTTGACCATCCGATCTATGACGTGTGGCTGACCGACTGCCGCCTGTCCTCGCAGGTGCCGCCGCCGGACGGGTTCGACACCAGCCGCTTCACGACCGAAGGTCTGGATCTGATTCCGCGGCCGCAGGGCTGGGTGCCGGAGCCGCTGCCGAGACCCGACATGGCCGGCGCCGGCACGGACGCAGGCGATTCGGCCCCGGCGCCGGATTCCTCAGACCAGCCCGAGGACTGACAGCACGTCGGCGCCGCGGGTCTCCGCCGGCAGGCGAAAGAAATCGCCGATGCCGCCGAGCGCGGTATCGAGGCGGGCCTGATAATCCCGCCGGCCGATCTCGATGGCCCCGAACCCGGCGAGGTGGGGCGTCACGAACTGGGTGTCGAGCAGCGTGAAGCCGCCGGCCTTCAGCCGCGCCATGAGGTGGACGAGCGCGACCTTCGAGGCGTCGCGCTCGCGCGTGAACATGCTCTCGCCGCAGAAGGCCAGTCCCAGCCGGATGCCGTAGAGGCCGCCGACGAGGCGGCCGTCCTGCCAGCACTCCACCGTGTGGCAGTGGCCGATATCGTAGAGGTCGCGGTAGAGCCCGCGGATGCGCTCGCTGATCCACGTCTTGCGCCGGCCGGGCGCCGGGGCTGCGCAGCCGTCGATGACGGCATCGAAGTCGCTGTCGACGCGCACCTCGAACACATCCTGCCGCACGGTGCGCTGCAGGCGCTTCGCCACATGAAACGTTTCCATCGGCAGCACGCCGCGGCGTTCCGGCTCCACCCAGAAGAGACTCGGGTCGTCGGCCGACTCGGCCATCGGAAAGATGCCGCAGGCATAGGCCTTGAGCAGCACCTGCGGGGTGATCTGCAGGCCGGCGTCGTCACGCATGGCAAACCTCCCGAAAAGCAAAAATGCTCCAGAGCGGAACTCTGGAGCATTTCTCCGTGCAATGCACGTGCCGGGCCGGTCAGGCTGCGAATTCAGCGCGCTTCAGGAACGCTTCCAGCCAGTGGATGTCGTAGTTGCCGGCCACGATATCCGGGTCGTTCGCCAGCGCGCGGAACAGCGGCAGCGTGGTGTTGATGCCGTCGACCACGAACTCGTCGAGGCAGCGGCGCAGGCGGTTCAGGCACTCGTCGCGGGTGCGGCCGTGCACGATGAGCTTGCCGATCAGGCTGTCGTAATAGGGCGGGATCACATAGCCCTGATAGACGCCGGAATCGACGCGCACGCCGAGACCGCCCGGCGGGTGGAAATAGCTGATCCGCCCCGGCGAGGGGGTGAAGGTGCGGGCATTCTCGGCATTGATGCGGCATTCAATGGCATGACCGCTGAAATGTACGTCTTCCTGCGAGAAACCCAGCGTTTCGCCGGCGGCAACGCGGATCTGCTCGTTCACCAGATCGATGCGCGTCACCATTTCCGTCACCGGATGTTCCACCTGCAGGCGGGTATTCATCTCGATGAAGTAGAATTCCCCGTTCTCGTAGAGGAATTCGATGGTGCCGGCGCCCTCGTATTTCAGCTCGCGCATGGCGCGGGCCACACGCTCGCCGATGTGGGCGCGCTGCTCGGGGGTGATGGTGGGGGCAAGCGCCTCCTCCCACACCTTCTGGTGCCGGCGCTGCAGCGAGCAGTCACGCTCGCCCAGATGCACGGCGTTGCCCTTGCCGTCGCCGAACACCTGAATCTCGATGTGGCGCGGCTTGGCGAGGTAGCGTTCCAGATAGACCGCGTCGTCGCCGAAAGCGGCCTTGGCTTCCGAGCGGGCGGTGGAGAGGGCGTTGTCGAGGTCGTCCTCGGTCATCGCCACCT
>NZ_DAISHT010000116.1:0-10890 GCF_036822375.1 Pseudoxanthobacter sp.
CGGCATGATGGCCGAAACCGCGGAACAGGCGGCGGCCGGCGAATGGCTGCCGGCCCCGGCCGACGCGGGCCTGCCGGAAGAGCGCGTTGCAGAAGGCGCGCCTGCCGGCCCCGGCGCGGCTGCCGCGCCGGACGAGGCGGCACCGGAAGCCGTCGTGGTGCCGCAGACGGTGGCGATGACCGGAGCCTTCTGGCAGATGGCCCGGCCCCTGCACGCGGAGCACACCGACGACGAGGCGACCGTCATCGGCGATGCGGGGCCGCAGACGGATGATTTCACGGACGATCTCGCCGGGGACGCCGCCGGCACCGACGCCCCGGCCGGCGATGCGGTCTGGCACGACCGGATGGCGTGGTCCGACGACGGGGCCGGACATGACGGCGCCGGACACGACCGGGCCGGACATGGGGCCGGACATGGGGCCGGCGCGCCCTGTGCCGGGGAGGCTCCGCACGACGAGCTGCAGCATGACGAGCCGCAGCACGGCGAGGCCCTGCACGACGAAGCCCTGCACGACGCGGCTTTCGACGGCCCTGAATCGGGCAGCGACTGGCCTGAGGACGAAGCGGGGCCGGACGACGGGCGGCATGACGAGGTACTGCAAGCCGAGGTACTGCAAGCCGAGGCACTGCAAGCGGAGGCGCTGCGTGACGAGACGCTGCTTGACGGGGGCGACTGGCACCGCGCGGCCGTCACGGCCGCCGGCGATGCGGTGTGGCCGCCGGCCGGCGAACTGACGCTGCCGGAGACGTTCGCCGACACCGTGCCGCCGCGGCTGGCTGCGCTCACCGGTGTGTTCGTGCTCGGGGCCGCCGGCTTCGCCGGTCGGGCAGCGCCGGATCAGGACCTGCTGCCGCCGTTGTCCGGCATGCCCCTGCTGGCGGACGATCTGCCGGCGGACGATCTGCCGGACGAGGAGGCGTCGTGGTCCGCTTCAGCGGATGAGACGGTCGCGCAGCCGGACGGGGACGGCGATTTCGTTGTCGACGAACCCGTCAGCGAAGAACCCGAAGATGACACGGCTGTAGGCGATGTCGCTGCCGTCGATCTGCACGGCGATATGGGGCAGGGCGACGGGGTGGCGGACGATGGGCTGCCGGATCTGCCGTCTGCCGGCGAAGACCTGTCCGACGGGGCGATGGCTGCTGATGGCCTGCCGTGGGCCGCTGTCGACGACGACGACGGTCCCGCGGCCGGGGATGGCCTGACCGCCGCCCCCGATGACGAGCGCACCGATGATGAGTGCACCGCCGGCGAGGGTCCGGCACAGGAGGCCTGCGCGGCGGAGCCCGGCGCCGTGGCCGGGGTGTGGCCGCACGAGGACGAGGATGCCGGGCCGGCGCTTGCCGGCGACGACGAGCCGGAACTTCCGGCGGCGGACGAGGGCGACGGGCCGGCGTGGCCGGATGAGGACGGCTCACCCGCCCTGCCGGTGACCGGCGATGCGGCTGAGTCGCAGCCGCCGGTTCCGGCCGGCGAGGGCGATGGGGCGGTCCTGCCGGCGGTGGCGGAAGCCGGCCTGCTGGCAGTGCCGCCGGTGGCCGTGTTCCGCCCGGTGTCCGTTGCCGGGCTCGGCAGCCTGAAGATGTCGGCGACGTTCAGCTGGCAGACCTATCCGGTGGTGCCGGGGGCGATGGCGCTGCCCGCTGTGCCGGCCGTGCCCGCACCGCTGCCCGCGGCTGCGGATGTCGGGGGCGCGGCAGCGGATGACGAGGCGACGGCTGCTGCTGCCCGGCCGGCGCACTATGAGCTGCCGCCGCTCGACCTCCTGTGCGAGCCGCCGCAGCTTGAACCCGATTTCGAGCTTTCCGAGGCCTTCCTCGATCAGAACTCCAGCGCCCTGCAGCAGGTGCTGCGCGATTTCGGCGTGCGCGGCGAGGTGATCGACGCCAACCCGGGACCGGTGGTGACCCTCTACGAGTTCGAGCCGGCGCCGGGCGTCAAATCGAGCCGCGTCATCGGGCTTGCCGACGATATCGCGCGTTCCATGAGCGCCGTTTCCACCCGCGTGGCGGTGATCCCGGGGCGCAACGTCATCGGCATCGAACTGCCCAACCGGCGGCGCGATACCGTGTGGCTGCGCGAACTGCTGGCGAGCCACGAATACACTGAAACCCGCGGCCGCCTCGGCATCTGCCTCGGCAAGACCATCGGCGGCGAACCGCTCGTCACCGATCTCGCGCGCATGCCGCACCTGCTGGTGGCCGGCACCACCGGCTCGGGCAAGTCGGTGGCCATCAACACCATGATTCTCAGCCTGCTCTACCGCTATTCGCCGGAGCAGTGCCGCCTGATCATGATCGATCCGAAGATGCTGGAACTCTCGGTCTACGAGGGCATTCCGCACCTGCTGACGCCGGTCGTCACCGACCCGAAGAAGGCCATCGTGGCGCTGAAGTGGGCGGTGCGCGAAATGGAGGAGCGCTATCGCAAGATGGCCCGCCTCGCCGTGCGCAACATCGACGGCTACAATACCCGCATGGCCGAGGCGCGGGCCCGCGGCGAGACCATCACCCGGCAGGTGCAGGTCGGCTTCGATAAGGAAAGCGGCGAGGCACTGTTCGAAGAACAGGAAATGGACCTGTCGCCGCTGCCCTACATCGTCATCGTCGTCGACGAGATGGCCGACCTGATGATGGTGGCCGGCAAGGACATTGAAAGTGCCATCCAGCGTCTGGCGCAGATGGCGCGCGCTGCCGGCATCCACCTCGTCATGGCCACCCAGCGCCCGTCGGTGGATGTCATCACCGGCACCATCAAGGCCAACTTCCCGACGCGCATTTCGTTTCAGGTGACGAGCAAGATCGACAGCCGCACCATTCTGGGCGAGATGGGCGCCGAAACGCTGCTGGGGCAGGGCGACATGCTGTTCATGGCCGCCGGCGGGCGCATCACCCGCGTGCACGGCGCCTTCGTCTCCGACACCGAGGTCGAGCACGTCGTGGCCTTCCTGAAGACGCAGGGCGGGCCGGAATATCTGGAAGAAGTGGTGCTGGAGGAGGAGGCCGAAGGGCCGCCGGAGGCCGAGGAGGCGGTGTTCGACAAGAGCCCGCTGGGCGAGACTTCCAGCGATCTCTACGAGCAGGCGGTGGCCATTGTGCTGCGCGACCGCAAGGCCTCCACGTCCTACATCCAGCGCCGCCTGCAGGTGGGCTACAACCGCGCCGCAAGCCTGATGGAGCGCATGGAGCAGGAAGGCATCGTCGGCCCGGCCAACCACGCCGGCAAGCGCGAGATCCTGCAGACAGCGCGCAGCTACTGAGGCGGGCGGCGCGCCCCGCCCGGCCGTTTGCTGCTATAAGGGGCGGGTTCTTCCCGCCCCGCCCGGCAGCCTGCGGTGCTCCATGTCCTTCCCGGCCGACCCGTCGTTCTGCGCCGACCTGCACGTCCACTCGAAATATTCCCGCGCCACCAGCCGCGATCTCGATCTGGAGCATCTGGCGTGGTGGGCGGCGCGCAAGGGCATCCGGGTGGTCGGCACCGGCGATTGCGTGCATCCGCACTGGCTGGCCGAAATCCGCGACAAGCTGGTGGCCGAGGGCAACGGCCTTTTCCGCCTGCGAGCGGATATCACGCAGGCCGTGTTCGCCACCCTGCCGCCGGCCTGCCGGCAGCCGGTGTCGTTCATGCTCTCCACCGAGATCTCGACGATCTACAAGAAGGGCGACAAGACCCGGAAGATCCATCACCTGATCTATCTGTCGGGCCTTGAGGCCGCCGACCGGCTGGCGGGCAGCCTTGGCCGCATCGGCAACATCGCCTCCGACGGGCGGCCCATCCTCGGTCTCGATTCGCGCGATCTTCTGGAAATCGCGCTGGACTCCGCCCCCGATTCCTATCTGGTGCCGGCCCATATCTGGACCCCGTGGTTCGCCGCGCTCGGCTCGCAGTCGGGCTTCGATTCCATTGCCGAGTGCTATGGCGATCTCGCCCCTCACATCTTCGCGGTGGAGACCGGGCTTTCCTCCGATCCGGCGATGAACTGGCGGGTGTCGTTTCTCGACCGCTACCGGCTCACCTCCAGTTCCGATGCCCACTCGCCGGGCAAGCTCGGGCGCGAGGCGACGCGCTTTTCCTGCGCGGCGGATTATGCCGCCATCCGCCGGGCGCTGGAGACCGGCGAGGGCTATGGCGGCACGGTGGAGTTCTTCCCCGAGGAGGGCAAATACCATCTGGACGGCCACCGCGCCTGCGGCGTGCGCCTCGACCCGAAGGAGACGCTGGCGCTCGACGGCCGCTGTCCGGTGTGCGGCGGGCGGGTGACGGTGGGCGTGGCGCACCGGGTGGGGATGCTGGCCGACCGCAGCGAGGCCGCGGCCCGCCCGCCGCACACCGCCGGCCCGGTCGCAAGCCTCGTGCCGCTGCCGGAGATCCTCTCCGAGATCGTCGGCAGCGGTGTCGCCTCCGGCGCGGTGATGCGGGCCTATGACCGCACAGGCGCTCTTCTGGGGCCGGAGCTGAGCCTGCTCGGCGAGGTGCCGGTGGAGGATATCGCCCGCGTCGATCCGCTGATGGGCGAGGCGGTTGCGCGGCTGCGGGCCGGCCACGTCATCCGGCAGGCGGGCTATGACGGCGAATATGGCGTCATCCGGCTGTTTCAGGACGGCGAACTGGCCCGCCGCACGAAGGGCGACCTGCTGTTTGAGGCGCCGGTTTCGCGCCGCGCCCGCCCGAAGGCGACGCCGCCTGCGCAGAACACCGCGCCGGGTATCGGGACAGACACCGCCGCAGACCCCGCGCTGCCGCCGGCCGCCGCGGCGGCTGCCGGTGTTCTTCATGGTGTTCTTGCCGGGCTCGATGCCGATCAGGCGGCGGCGGCCGTCGCACCGGCGCCGCTGATGGTGCTGGCGGGGCCGGGGGCCGGCAAAACGCGGATGCTGACCTGCCGCCTCGCCCGGCTGGTGCTGGAATGTGGCGTGCCGGCCCCGGCGTGCCTCGCGGTGACCTTCACCCGCAAAGCGACCGACGAACTGCGCGCCCGCCTTGCGGCGCTTCTCGGCCGGCAGGCGACGGCCCTTGCGGTGCACAGCTTCCATTCGCTGGGGCTTGCCATCCTGCGCGCGGAAAGTGGCCGCGCCGGCCTTGCCGCGGATTTCCGCGTTGCCACGCCGGAGGAACGCCGCCCGGCGCTGGCCGCCGCGCTGGGGCTGAGCGAGGCGAAGGCCGCCACGCTGCTGAAGGCCGTTTCGGTGCTGAAGCGCACCGGGGCGGCCGGCGGCGCGCAGGAAGAGGCCGCCCGCGCCGCGCTGGAGGCCATCGGCCGGGAGACGAACAGCCTCGACTTCGACGATCTCGTCTGCCGCGCCGTGGCGCTGCTGGAAGGCGACGACGCGGTTGCGGCCCGATGGCGGGCGCGCTTTGCCCACATCGTCGCCGACGAATTTCAGGATGTCGACGAGATGCAGTACCGGCTGCTGCGCACGCTGGCTGGGCCGGAAGGCCGGCTCTGCGTCATCGGCGATCCCGATCAGGCGATCTACGGTTTTCGCGGTGCCGATGCCGGCTGTTTCGATCGCTTCCGCGCCGATTATCCGCACGGGGCCACGCTGCGCCTTGCCCGCAACTATCGCTCCACGGCCACCATCGTGGCGGCGGCAGCGGCCTTTTCCGGCGCGGGCGCGGCGTGCGCCATGCGGCCGGCCGGGGCGCCGGTGACCGTCCATGCCGCCGCCGACGAACGGGCGGAGGCCGATTATGTGGCTGCTGCCACAGAGGCGCTCATCGGCGGTCACGATATGCTCGCCGCCGCTCGCACCCGCCCGGCCGGCGGCGCGGCGCCGGCGGCCCTCGGCTTTGCCGATATTGCCGTGCTGTGCCGGACCGATGCGGAAACGGCGGCGCTGCGGGCGGCCTTCGACCGCGCCGGCATTCCCCACCAGAAAAGCACGCCGGCGCCGCTCTCCGGCCATCCGGGCGTGGTGGCCCTGCTGGCGGCCGCAGGCGCGGCGGGCGCACCCGCGAACGGCCCCGGCCTTGCGCAGGCCGCGGAGGCCGCCCGCCGGGCGGGGGCGGATGCCGCGGCTGTGGCGCAGGCCCGCGGCTGGCTTGAGGCCCTTGCGGCGCGGCCCTCCGTTGCCGGCGATCCGGCCCGCCTTGCCGACGAAATCGCGCTTGCAACCGAAGCCGATTTCCGCGATCCGCGTGCCGACCGGGTGTCGCTGTTCACCATGCACGCCGCCAAGGGGCTGGAATTTGCCGTGGTGTTCGTGACCGGGCTTGAGGCCGGGCTCGTGCCGTTTGCGTGGGACGGGGCCGGCGACGGCGACCCGGCGGCACAGGCCGGGGAGCGCCGGCTGTTCTATGTGGCGATGACGCGGGCCCGCGACCGGCTGTTTCTGACCCGCGCCGCCCAGCGCTTCCGGCACGGCGCGGTGCGCGCGCGGCCACCTTCGCCATTCCTCGGTGCGCTGCCGGCCGCCCATGTCGCCGGCTCCGGCCGCCCGGCCGGTCCGTCGCCGGGGCCGCGCCAGCTCAGTCTGTTCTGACCGGCCGGCACAGAGACCGCCGGGCAAAATTGCCGGGCAAGAATGCCGGGCCTTACAGGGAGTAACACGCCGTGACGGCACGCATGACCATTGAGGCCGGTCTCTGGTACGAGACGCAGCAGAAGGCCGATGGCATCACCCTTGTCCACGAGCCGTGGATCCGGCCGTTCTATCGCTGCAACATGTGGCATGTGACGGGGCGCGACCGCGACCTCCTGCTCGATACCGGCCTCGGTGTCGTGCCGCTGCGCCGCCATGTGCCGCGCCTCACCGGCCGGCCGCTGGTGTGCGTGGCAAGCCACACGCATTTCGACCACATCGGCGCCCACCATGAATTCGCGGATCGCTGCGTGCACTGCGCGGAGGCGGCAATCCTCGCCGATCCGCGGCCGGACCAGACCGTTTCGGATCGTTATGCCACCGACGAGATGTTTGACGGCTTTCCGCCGGGCTGGGATGCCGCGACCTTCCGGGTGCCGCCGGCGCCGGCAACCCGCTTGCTTGAGGACGGCGATGTCATCGATCTGGGCGACCGGGCGTTCGAGGTCATCCACACGCCCGGCCATTCGCCGGGCGGCATCGCGCTGTGGGAAGCGGCGACGCGCACGCTGCTGTCCGGCGATATCGTCTATGACGGTCCGCTGATCGACGATGCCTGGCACTCCTGCCCGGACGACTACGTCGCCTCGCTGGAGCGGCTGTTGCGGCTGCCGGTGAAAACGGTCCATGGCGGACACTTCGCCAGTTTCGGCCGCGCGCGGCTGGAGGCGCTGGCGGGCGACTACATCGCCGGGCGCCGCCGCGCCGGCTGCCATCTGGCCTGAGGCCCGCCCGCCGCGGGACATCGGCGGGCAGGCGGGGCAGGCAGGCGGGCCGGTTCAGCGGATGAGCCGGCTCATGAGCCTGAAGCTCGGGTGCGCGGCGGTGCGCAGCAGCTCGAACAGCACCATCTCGGTGGAGACGATGTGCGCCCCCGCCGCCGCCATGCGCTCCAGCGCCAGTGCGCGGTTGTGGGGGGCGCGCGAGGTGACGGCGTCCGCCACCACGAAGGTGGAGAGCCCGGCGGCCCGCAGCTCCAGCACCGTCTGCAGCACGCAGACATGGGTCTCGATGCCGGTGACCACGATCTGGGCCTCGAAGTCCTCTGTCAGCTTTTCGCGGATGGCCGGATCGCCGAGGCAGGAGAACGCGATTTTCTCCATCACCGGCACGTCGGGCATCAGCGCGCTGAGCGAGGCGATGGTGGGGCCGAGGCCCTTGCGATATTGCTCGGTGATGAGCCGCGGCAGGCTGAGTTCGCCGGCCAGCCGGGCGAGCAGGCCGATATTGTGCTCCACCGGCGCGAAATCGTGCATCGACGGGATCAGCTTTTCCTGAACGTCGACGACCAGCAGCCGGGCGCGGGCGGGATCGATGAGCATGGGGTTTCCTCCTTGTCGGCGTTCTTTGCCGGTCCGGGTCTAGAGCCCGGTGCCGGCTGCCAGCGGCACGAACGGTTCTGCCGGCTGGAAGGCGCCGGCGGCCTCGCCCGCCACCACTCGGCCGCCGGTCAGCGTCAGCCGGCGCGCCGGCTGGCCGGCGGCGAAGTCGAGCTTGTCGAGCGAAACCCAGAAAGTATCGGGCGTGGTGGCGGAATCGAAGAAATAGACGCGGTTTTTCTGGTCGGAGACCGTGCGCCAGATGGTCGACGACACATTGGGCCGGTCGGGCGTGGTGATGCCCAGCGGCACGGAGACGTTGCGCATCACGGCCATCACGCTCGCCGCCGCCTGATTGACGAGGGCGCCGCCGGGAACGGCGCCGATATAGTTCGTCGCGACGCCCTTGGGGATGGCGTTGATATAGAAGGCGGCGCGGGCGAAGCGGTCCTCCGGCCGGTTGGTGCCGGGCAGGAACGAGAGCCCGCCGACCTGCTGCCAGTAGGTGTTGATGGCGAGCTGGTCGTCATAGCGCGGCTCGTTGGTCATCACCTGATATTGCCGGCCGTGATGGATGACGAGCTTGCCGTCGATATATTCGAAAATGGCGGAATCGCCGCTGGCATCGGAGACCGACAGGTGCAGCTGCGCCACCGCGCCGCTCGGCAGGCGGCCGGTTTCCACCCGGAAGCTCTCCGTCGAGAGCGCCTTCACCACCTCGTCGACGGTGGCGAAATTGTCCAGCGCATATTGCAGCCACATCGCCAGCGACAGCACCGGGCGGCCATCCGGCTTGGGATAGACCGAGCCGGTGAGGAACAGCAGGTTGGCGACGAGGCCCTTCTCGTTCATGCCGTCGGATGCGCCGATGTCGTAGGCGGAGGCGATGACACTGCCATATTTCGAGGTCCACTGCGGGGTGCCGGGGCCGCCGGCGCCATCGCGCTTCATGCCCCGCGGAAACGCCCACAGGTTGGTGCGCATGTCCTCCTTCCAGTCCATGGTGCGGCCGGTGATGACGTTGCCGTCATCGCCCTGATAGAGCGCGCGCGAGCAGGCGAGCGCAGCCGGCGCCGGCAGCAGCATGGCGGCGGCCATCAGCAGCGCAAGAGGACGCAGCGCAAGAGGACGCAGTGAAAGGGGGCGGGCGGCGCGCTGCAGCGCGGCAGCCGGACGGGAGCGGACGGAAACAGACATCGTGGCCTCCTTGCGGCGGTGCCCTGAGCGCAGGTGCAGGGCCGTCGGCACCACACTATCCCGCCGTCTCCGGGGCCGCACGATGATCGGCGACAACACCGGCGCATTTTCCCGTGAGCGAAACGGGCGTGGAAAAACGCACACCGCCGCCCCGGAGGCCGGGGCGGCGGTGCATTTTTTCAGGATGGCAGCCGGGATCAGTGGCTGGAGGCCGCCGCGGCGCCGAGGCCGGTTTCGGAGCGGATGAACTGATCGCGGTAGCCGCTCTTGTCTTCCACAGCACGGGCCGAACGGTCGGTGATGGAGAAGAACCAGATGCCGATGAAGGCGATCGCCATGGAGAACAGGGTATACTGCTCGTAGGGGAAGATCGGCTTCGCGAAACCCAGCACCGCAACCCACACCGCCGGGCCGAGCACCACGCAGCCGACCGCGGTGATGAGGCCGAGGAAGCCGCCGATGAAGGCGCCGCGGCTGGTCATGTTCTTCCAGAAGATCGACATGAACAGCACGGGGAAGTTGACCGACGCGGCGAGGCCGAAGGCGAGGCCCACCATGAAGGCGATGTTCTGGTTCTCGAACGCCAGACCCAGCACGATGGCCAGCACGCCGAGCACGAGAGTGGCGATGCGCGAGACCTTCATCTCCTGCTTCTCGGTCGCCTTGCCGCCCTTGAAGACGCGGGCATAGAGATCGTGCGACACCGCCGAGGCGCCGGCCAGCGCCAGCCCGGAGACCACCGCCAGAATGGTGGCGAAGGCCACGGCCGAGATGAAGCCGAGGAACACGTTGCCGCCCACGGCCTGCGACAGGTGGATCGCCGCCATGTTGCCGCCGCCGAGGATCTTGCCGGCCGCGTCGAGATATTCCGGGTTGGTGCCGACGATGGTGATGGCCGCAAAGCCGATCATGACGGCGAGGATGAAGAAGTAGGCGATGAAACCGGTGGCATAGAACACCGACTTGCGGGCCGCCTTCGCATCCGGAACGGTGAAGAAGCGCATCAGGATGTGGGGCAGGCCGGCCGGACCGCACATCAGTGCCAGACCGAGCGAGATGGCGGTGATCGGGTCGGAGATGGAGACCGACGGCTTCAGGATCGCCTCGTGCAGCGGGTTGTTCTGCAGGCCGGCCTCAAGCAGCGCGCTCGGGCTGAAGCCGAAGTGCCACAGCGAAAGCCCCACCAGCACGGTGCAGCCGCCGAGCAGCAGCACGGCCTTGGTGATCTGCACCCACGTGGTGGCCAGCATGCCGCCGAAGGTGACGTAGAGCATCATCAGCACGCCGACGAGCACCACCGCATAGGCATAGTCGAGGCCGAACAGCAGCTGGATCAGCTTGCCGGCACCCACCATCTGCGCGATCAGGTAGAACACCACCACCGCCAGCGCGCCCACCGCCGCCAGCGAGCGGATGAGCGTCTGGTCGAGACGGTAGGAGGCCACGTCGGCGAAGGTGAAGCGGCCGAGATTGCGCAGGCGCTCGGCGATCATGAACAGGATCAGCGGCCAGCCGACCGTCCAGCCGACGGTGTAGAACAGGCCGTCCACGCCCTTGGCGAACACCATGCCCGACACGCCGAGGAAGGCGGCCGCTGACATGTAGTCGCCGGCGATGGCAAGGCCGTTCTGGAAGCCGGTGATGCCGCCGCCGGCGGTATAGAAGTCCGAGGCGGAGCGGGTCTGCCGGGCAGCCCAGTAGGTGAGGCCGAGGGTGGCGCCCACGAACACGAGGAACATCACGATGGCGGTGACGTTGACCGGCTGCTTCTGCACGGCGCCCTGAATGGC